>NZ_JBWKYW010000016.1:0-119071 GCF_059423965.1 Variovorax sp. GW458-11-26-14-LB1 | reverse complement strand
GCGGGCAACCCCACGCTGCAGCGGCTCTTCGGCGTGGGGGCGGGGCTGACGGGCATCTGCCTGATCGTGGGCTTCGAGGCCTTGCAGGGGCTGGGTCATTCGCTGCTGGCGCAGCTGGCGCTGGTGGTGGCCGCCGTCTGCTACGGCTGCGCCGCGATGTTCGGCCGCGTGTTCAAGGGCCTGGACCCGATGGTGCCCGCGGCCGGCTCGTTGGTGAGCGGCGCAGCCCTGCTCGTGCCCGCGAGCCTGGCGATCGACAGGCCCTGGACGCTCACCCCATCGGCAGCGTCGATGACGGCCGTTGTGGCGCTGGCAGTGCTCTCGACCGCGCTGGCCTTCACGATCTACTTCCGGCTCATCAAGACGCTGGGGCCGATGTCGACCTCGGCGCAGGCTTATCTGCGCGTGCCCATCGGCGTGACGATCGGCGTGGTGTGCCTGGGCGAGACGCTGGCGGCCACGGCGTGGATCGGGCTGGCCTGCGTGGTGGTGGGCGTGGTCGCGATGACGATGCCCGACACACAACTTTTGCGCCGGGGCCTTCGTTTTTTACGCGGCTTTTAGACCCGCGCTTCTACGCTGCCGGCTCCTCCATCCGTTAGCGAATTCTTTCGATGAAACACCTTCTCCGCACCGCCTTGCCGGTGCTCGTTCTTCCCACCCTGTTCGCCCTGCCGATGCTCGCGAACGCGCAGCTCACGGGCAACGTGGCGCTGACCACGAACTACAAGTTCCGCGGCCAGGACCAGGACATGCTCGGCAAGAACGACTACGCCAAGACCCGCGGCTTCAAGCCCGCCGTGCAGGGCGGCTTCGACTACGCCTTCGGCGACAGCGGCTTCTACATCGGCAACTGGAACTCCAGCGTCAACTGGCTCAAGGGCAACAGCCTCGAAAGCGACCTGTACGGCGGCTACAAGTTCAAGGCCGGCCCGCTCGACATGGACGTGGGCGCCCTCACCTACCTGTACCCGGGCAATTCGACAGGCAACACGACGGAGCTGTACGCCAGCGCGGGCTACACCGACGCCACGCTCGGTTCGTTCACGCTGAAGTACTCGCACACGGTGTCGAAGGACTACTTCGGCTACGCCGGCGCCAAGACCGGCTCGGGCCGCACGGGCCGCAACACCGGCTACCTCAACCTGGCCTACAGCAAGGAGATCGTGCCCAAGGTCACGCTGAAAGCGGCTGTCGGCTACACGAACATGTCCAGCGACATCCGCAGCCTGGGCTACAAGAGCTACGTGGACTACAACGTCGGCGCCACCTACGACTTCGGCAGCGGCCTGACGCTGACCGGCTCGGTGCAGGGCGCGAACAAGAAGGGCGCGTACGTGTCCGTGGCCAACCCGGGCTTCGACTACGGTTTCGGCAACGTCGGCCAGACGACCTACTCGCCGAACAAGGCCCGCTTCATCCTCACGCTGACCAAAACCTTGTGATCAGTCGATGCTGATGTTCGCCGCCTTGGCGACCTCGGCCCACTTCACGCGGTTGGCGTGCACGGTCTTCTTGAACTGGGCGGGCGACTCGATGCGCACGGTGTTGCCCTGGCTCTCGAAGCGCTCGCGGATCTCGGGCTGCTCGAGCACGGTCTTCACGGCGGCGTTGAGCTTGTCGACGATGTGGGCGTCGGTGCCCTTGGGCGCGAAGATGCCGAACCAGATGGCGCTGTCGAAGCCCTTGGTGCCGGGCAGGCCGCTGGAGGCGATGGTCGGCACCTCCTTCACGGCCGGCACCGCCGTGGCGGTGGTCACGCCCAGCAGGCGCACCTTGCCGGCCTTGTAGTGCGGCAGCACGGTCTGCACCTGGTTCATGATGCAGCAGGTCTCGCCGCGCACCACCGAGGTGATGGCCTCGGGGCCGCCCTTGTAGGGCACGTGGACCATGTTCAGGCCCAGGCGCGAGTTGAACTCCGCAAAGGCCATGTGCGTGCCCGCGCCGTTGCCGGTGGAGGCGTAGTTGTACTTGCCGGGGTTGGCCTTCACCAGCTCGACGAACTCCTTGAGCGTGCGCACGTTGATCACGTCGGGGTTGATGGTGAGCACGTTCGACACATCGAGCACGGGCGCCACGGGCACGAAGTCGGCCTCCACGTCGAAGGGCAGCTTCTTGTACAGCGCGGCGTTGCTGCCGTGCGTGGCGGCGGTGCCGAACGAGAGCGTGTAGCCGTCGGGCTTGGCATGGGCGACGTACTCGCTGGCGATGTTGCCGGCGGCGCCCGACTTGTAGTCGATGATCACGGGCTTGCCGAGCTGGCGCGACAGCGGCTCCTGGATGGCGCGGGCGACCACGTCGACACCCGAGCCGGCCGGAAAGCCCATGATCAGTGTGACGGGTTGTTGCGGCCAGTCGGGCTGGGCCAGCGCCAGGGTCGATGCGGCAGCGGTGCAGAGCAAGGCGCCAGCGGCCAGCAGGGCGCGACGCGGGAAGGGAGAATGGGCCATGTCGGTCTTTCTTCGAGGCGGACGGTGCAGGCGCCGATTGTGGCGCGCGGCTGATATCTGTTTGCACATGTGCTTATGCACCGCGCCCCTTGCCTCTCCATAATCGCTCCATGGTCCGCCCCACACAACAACTCCACACCCATCGCGAACCGGTGCCCGTGCGCGCCGCCGCCACCGTCCTGCTGCTGCGCGACACCGACGCCGGCCTGGAGGTCTTGATGACCCGCCGCTCGGCCACCGCGAGCTTCGCGCCCGGTGCCTACGTCTTTCCGGGGGGCCACATCGACGCGGCCGACGCCGCCGCCGCGCGCATCGCGGCACGCCGCGCCACGCAGAGCGACACGCAGCACACGCAGGCCATCGCCGCGATCCGCGAGGCCTTCGAAGAACTCGGCCTCCTGCTGGCCCGCCACGCCGACGGCCGCGCGGTGGCTGCCGGCGAGGTCGCCGCGATGGACCGCAACGCCACCGCCGGCACGGCCTTCGCCGACCAGTGCGCGGCACGCGGCCTGGTGCTGTCGGCCGACCACGTCTTCACCTTCGCGCACTGGATCACCGACCGCGACCTGCCCAAACGCTTCGACGTGCCCTTCCTGGTGGCGCGCATGCCCGAGGGCCAGGAGCCCACGGCCGACGAGAGCGAGCAGTTCGAGCCCTGCTGGGTGCGCCCGGCCGACGCGCTGGCGCGCCACGAGGCGGGCAGCTTCTTCATGATCTTCCCGACCATCCGCACGCTGCAGCGCATGGCGGCCTACTCGACCGTCGATGCGGTGCTCGCGGCCTGCGCGCCCGGGGCCGACGGCCAGGAGAAGCCGCTGTGGACCAGCTGCCCGCGCGCCGGCCTGCTCAAGGGCGAGGACGCGCGCTACATGGAACACGAGTCGCCCTTCGGCGAGCTCGCGCTGGTGTGCCCCGACGGCCAGATCGCGCACGCGCTCGACTGGCAGAGCACGCAGCCCGTGGCGCTGCTGAAGAACGTGCAGCGCCTCACCGCGCCGAACCCCAGCGCCATGACCGGCCCGGGCACCAACACCTACCTCGTGGGCGACGCGGCCACCGGCTACCTCGTGATCGATCCGGGCCCGAACGACGCGACGCACCTCGCACGGCTGATGGAAGCCACGCAGGGCGACATCCGCCTGATCGTCTGCACGCACTCGCACGCCGACCACTCGCCGGGCGCCGCGCCGCTGCAGGCGCTGTGCGCGGCGGGGCGCAAGCCGCCGATCCTCGGGCTGTCGTCCGCGCCCACGGCACGTTCCACCGCACGCTTCAGCGCCGAGCGCGAGCTGGCCGACGGCGAACGGCTGGTGCTTTCGGGCACCGCGCCCGACGGCGCGCCGCTCGTGCACACGCTGCGCGCCATCCACACGCCCGGCCACGCGGCCAACCACCTGTGCCTGGTGCTGGAAGAAGATGGCCTGCTGTTCTCGGGCGACCACATCCTCAACGGCAGCACGACGGTGGTCGATCCGCCGGACGGCGACATGACGGCGTACCTCGATTCGCTCGACAAGCTCGACGCGGCCTGCGCGGCCGGTGGCATCGACTTCATCCTGCCGGCGCACGGCTACGTGATCGGCTTTGCGCGCACCGCCATCGCGCACCTGAAGGCGCACCGCCTCAAGCGCGAGGCCAAGATCGCCGCCGCGATGCAGCGGCTGCCCGACGGCACGCCCGAGCAATGGCTGCCGCTCGCCTACGACGACGTGCCCGAGCGCATGTGGCCGGTGGCGGCGCGTTCGCTGGCGGCGCACGTGGCGCGCATCCGTCAACTGGCCGACGCGCGATGAACCGCTCGAACCGCCCCTCTGCGCCCGACGACGAAGGCGTGCGCCTGGCCAAGCGCGTGGCCGCGATGGCCCAGGTGTCGCGCCGCGAGGCCGAGCTGCTGATCGAGAACGGCGCCGTGCGCGTGGACGGCGTGCCCGCCCTGCTGCCGCAGTCGCGCGTGCAGCCGCACCAGCAGGTCGAGATCGCCGCCGGTGCGCGGCCCGAGCCCGTGGTGCCGGTGACGATGGTGCTCTACAAGCCCGCCGGCATGCCGACCGACAACGCCCACCAGCTGCTGGTGGCCGCCAACCACCACGAGCCCGAGCGCGAGGGCCAGCGTTTTCTGCCGGCGCATGCGCGCGGCCAGCGCTGCATGACGCCGCTCGAAACCGGCGCCAGCGGCCTCGTGGCCTACACGCAGGAATGGCGCATCGAGCGCAAACTGCAGGAAGACGCGGGCATCCTCGAACACGAAGTGATGGTCGACGTGGCCGGCCCGGTGAGCCCCGAGGTGCTGGCGCGGCTGGAGCGTTCGCCCGCGCGCGTGAGCATCGGCCGGCAGTCGCCCGAGCAGACCGGCCTGCGCTTTGCACTCAAGGGCGCGCGGCCCGGGCAGATCGCGCACATCTGCGACGGCGTGAACCTGCGCATCGTCGCCATGCGGCGCCTGCGCGTGGGCCGTGTCTCGCTGGCCGGGCTGCAGCCGGGCCAGTGGCGCTACCTCGCGCCGAACGAGCGCTTTTGAAAGCAGCTTGAGGACGACGAGGCAGCACCGCAAACTGCCACCTGAAGACAGCGGCCCCGCGCCGCACACGGGAGATACCAGCACCATGAAGTTCGGCACACCGATCCGCACCCTGGCCTGCACCCTGCCCCTGACGCTGCTGGCGGGCTGCAGCTACCTCACGGCCCTGCTGTTCCCCGACGCGCCGGTCGGTTCGCCGCCCGAAGCGACGACAGCCGCCCCGCCCGCCGTGGTTTCCAAGGACGGCCTCGCGCCGATCACCGCGGTGCAGGTGGAGCGCATCCGCGAAGCCGTCGGCGGCAAGCCCCCTAGCCCCGCGGTGGGCAAGGTGGTGGGGAGCGCGTCGCCGACCATCGAATCCTTCTTGCGCACCGAAGGCTGCATCACGGCGCGCAACGGCGCGGTGCTCAACCCCTTCGCGGCGCCCGGCCGGCTGTTCGACGGCACGGGCTTCCAGGGCGGGCCGATGGCCGAGATGCAGTACCACGACAAGACCGCCTGCGTGACGGTGCAGCGCATCCAGAACTGGAAGCTGGTGTCGCCCCGGTTGCTGCGTTTCGAGGTGGTCTACGTGGGCGACGACGGCGAGGAACGCGCCATCAAGCGCCACGAACTCATGCGCCAGCCCAAGGGCGGCTGGCTGTTCACTCGCTGAGCGTTGCGGCCGGCGAGCGGCACGTGCCGCTCAGCGGACGGTCGTGGCGGGCTTGCCTTGTTGGCTTTGTGCGAGCGCGTCATCGGCCGGCTCCCAGCCGCCGCCGAGCGCCATGAACAGCACGACCTGGTCGTCGGCCAGTTGCGCCTCGCTGGCGGCCAATGCGGCGTCGGCGCCGGCCAGTGCGCGTTCAGCGTCGAGCGCGTCGAGGTAGGCGGTGCGGCCGTTGCGGTACAGCTGGCGCGCCTGCGCGGCGACCTTGGCGCTTTCGTCGCGCGAGGCCTGCAGGGCGGCACGGCGGTCGAGCTCGCGGGCGTAGGTGCCGAGCGCGGTCTCGGTCTCGCGCAGCGCGGTGAGCACGGTGCCGTCGAACTTGGCGAGCGCGGCGCGCGTGCCGGCCTCGGCCTGTGCGATGCGGGCCTGCGCGGCGCCGGTGTTGGGCACGGTCCACGAGATCAGCGGGCCCACGCTCCAGGCCAGCGTGTCCTGGCGGCCGAAGCCGGTGGCATGGCCGGCCGACGAGCCTGACAGGCCCAGCGTGACCTTCGGATAGAGGTCGGCCGTGGCCACGCCGATGCGCGCGGTCGAGGCAGCGAGGCTGCGCTCGGCCTGGCGGATGTCGGGCCGGCGGCGCAGCAGCGCGGCGCCGTCGCCCACCGGCAGTGCGCCGGCCACGCGCGGCGGCGTGGTGCAGTCGGCCACCTCGCGCGGAAAGTCTTGCGGCAGTGCGCCGGTGAGCGTGGCCAGGCGGTAGAGCGCGCCCTGGCGCTGGGCCTTCAGCGGCGGCAGCGCGGCGTCGAGCTGTGCGAGCTGGGCGCGCGCGCGGCCAGCGTCGATGGCACCGGCGCGGCCCGCGCGCTGCAGGCGCTCGGTGACGTTCACGGCGTCTTGCTGCAACGCGACCGACTTCTGCGCGATCTGCAGCCGCAGGCCGGCCGAGCAGGCCTCGGCGTAGGCGCGCGCGGTGCCGGCCGCGACGTTCACGCGCACGAGGTCGAGCGCGGCTTCGGCGGCCTGGCTGCTGGCGGCCGAGGCCTCGATGGCGCGGCGGATCTGGCCGAACAGGTCGACCTGGTACGACAGCGACGCGCCCGCGCTGTAGTTGAAGGTGTTCGGCGGCTCGTAGCCCTTTTGCAGCAGCGACAGGCCCGAGACGTGGCCGAAGGACGGCCCGGCGTTCACGCCGATGGTCGGGTACTTGGCGCCGGCCACTTCGGTTTCGATGGCGCGTTCGCGCTCGAGGTTGGCGACGGCCTGGCGCAGGTCGGTGTTGTGCGCAAGGGCCTGGGTGACGAGCCGGTCGAGCAGCGGGTCGTGGTACAGGCGCCACCAGTGCGCGGGCAGCGGCGCGGCATTCGCCGGTGCTTCGGCGAAAGGCTTGGCGGCAGCGGGTTGGCTGGCCAGCGCCTCGGGCGGCTGCCGGTAGTCGGGGCCGACCGCCGCGCAGGCCGCGAGCCCGGCCGCAACCGCGAGCGAAGCCATGCGAAAGGCGAAGCGGGTCATGGCGGTCATCCCTTCTTCGGCGTGGCGGCAGCGTGGGCCGCGTCGTGTTCGAGGACCTGCACGGTGACCGTCTGGCCGGCCACGAGGCGCGCGCCTTCGGGCAGCGGGTCGAGCTTCACGCGCACCGGGATGCGCTGCGCCAGCCGCACCCAGTTGAAGGTCGGGTTCACGCTGGGCAGCAGGTTGGCGCTGGTGGAACGGTCGCGGTCGGCGATGCCGGCGGCCACGCTGTCGACCGCGCCTTCGAGCACCGCGCCGCCGCCCATCGGCGTCACGCGCACGCGGTCGCCCAGGTGGATGCGCGGCAGCTTCGTTTCTTCGAAATAGCCTTCGACATAGAACGACTGCGCATCGACCAGCGCGAGCACCGGCCGGCCCGCGGCGGCGTAGCTGCCCTGGCGCAGGTCGAGGTTGGTGACGAGGCCGTCGGCCGGCGCGCGCACTTCGGCGCGCTGCAGGTTCAGGCGCGCCGAATCGAGCGCCACCTCGGCCTGCGCGACGGCGGCCTGGGCCTGCTCGACGCGGGCGCGGGTCTGTTCGCGCGACTCCTTCGACACCAGCTCGTCGAGCCCCGTGTTGCGCGCGTTCTCGCGCTGGGCCTGGGCGCTCACGGCGCGCTGCGCGGCGAGCGCGGCCTGCGCCTGGCGCACGGCGAGGTCGTAGCGCGCGCGGTCCACCTCGAACAGCAGCGTGCCGGCGACGACCGGCTGGTTGTCGCGGATCGGCACGGCCGTGACGAGGCCCGAGACGTCGGGCGCGATCTGGACCACGTTGGCGCGCACGCGGCCGTCGCGTGTCCACGGTGCGAGCTCGTAGTGGTCCCACAGGCGAAAGCCCGCCCAGACGGCGGCGGCCACCACGGCCACGGTGAGAAGAACGCGCAGCAGGCTCTGGGCCCGGGGGTTGTCTGCGAAGGGGTTGGCTTTCATGGGAATCTCTGTGGTGTTTGAGTTGTCGGTGCGGGCGTCATTGCAGGTGCGCCGTGAGGCGGCTCAGGCCGTACAGCAGCAGCAGGTACAGCGCCATGTCGAACAGCGCCGGGTGCCACACCCAGCGGTACAGGCCGGTGGCGGCGAGCAGCCGGCGCACGCCCCACAGGGCGAGCAGCGCGGCGCCGGCCAGCAGCATGAGCCAGGGCACGTAGAGCCCGTAGAAACTGGCTTCGCCGATCATGCGGAAGCTCCTTGCGGTGAAGAAGAAGACACAGCCGCGAGCGAAGGCGGCGCGTCGGGGAACAGGTTGCGGCGCAGGCCGACCAGCGCGGTGACGGCGGCGCGCGACGCGGTGGAGGTGTCGCGCGCGGCGAGCACCGACGCCAGCGCTTCATCGATCTGCGGCAGCAGCGCCGCCGGGCGCGGCGCCATGCGGCCTTCGCCGCGCTGGCGGAAGAAGCGCGCGATGCCGCCGAGCAGCGCGGCCGAGGTGGCCATCGGCAGCTGGGCGCGCACGCGCTGCAGCACGGCGATGTCGGCGCCCATGCGCAGGTCGCGCAGCGCGTCGTTGGCGGCCACGCCCTCCACGGTGCCGCCGGCCTGCGCGATGCGCGGCGCCAGCAGGCCGATGCGGTCGAGCATGCGCACGGCGTAGGCGTCGCTCTGCGCGTACTGCGGCTGGGTGGAGGCGGCCATGTCGCCGAGTTCGCGCCAGGTGGCGCGCTGGATGCGGCGTGCGCTCCAGTCGGCGCCCACCGAGCGCACCAGCCGCGTGACGCGCGCGGCCATCACCACGCCGACGATCTGGCCGGTCATGCTGTTGATGAAGCTCACGAGGTCGGCGCTGGCGGTGTCGTGCATCGCCAGCGTGCCCGACACGCCGAAGACCAGCGCCATCGCGGCCATGAAGTGCGTCGGGCGCGGCAGGTACAGGCCCAGCACCAGGAACAGCGGCGCGCAGACCAGCGCGAGCATGCCGAAGTCCTGCACCGTGGGCATGAGCACGAGCACGTAGACGGCCGAGATGGGAATGGACCACAGCGTCCACTTCAGGAAGCCGTGCATCGCGGGCACGGGGTCGTCCATGGTGGCGAAGAAGCAGCAGAAGACGGCGGCCATCATGGTGGCGGCCGAGCCCATGGTCCAGCCCGTGAGGATCCAGAACGCGCCGCACACGCAGATGGCGATGACGGCGGCCAGCGCCGACAGCAGCGCCATGCCGTGGTCGCGGTGCATCGCGCGCTGGCCCAGCGCGGCCGTGCGGCGCAGCGGCGCGCCGCCCTTCAGGCCTTCGTCGATGTCGCGGCGGAGTTGGGCGCAGGCGGTCCAGCCGTCGACCAGTTCTTCGAGCCGGCCCGCCAGGCCGATGCGCAGCGCGCGGGCCCAGGGGCTGAACCCCGTGTCCTGCGCGCTGCCCAGCGCGGCGATCGCGTGGCGCAGCGCCTGCAGGCGGGCCGACGCGTCGACGGCCGGGTCGCTTTCGTCGCGCAGCCATTGCGCGGCCAGCGCCAGCACGGCGGTGACGTCGGGCGCGAGGCGGCCTTCGGCTTGCGCCAGCGCCTGCAGCCGGTCTTCGACCGCCGACAGCGCGGGCGTGAGCGCCGCCACGCGGTCCTGCATGGCGCGGATCGCGCCGGCGGTCCAGCGCAGGTGCGTGGTGTCGAAGGGCACGTGGGTCGAGAGCAGGCGCAGTTGCGTGATGTCGCCGGCGAGGCGGCGGCGGTCGTCGTCCAGGCGCTTCGGGTCGGCGTCCTTGGGCGTGCTGCGGTCGCCGGGCTGGAACAGGTCGCCGATCCATTGGCGCGCGTCTTTCAGCGTGCGGTCGAGCAGGCCCAGCACGGTGGGCGCGAGCCCCGCGGGCAGCACGAGGCTGTGGACCAGCGTGGCGCAGAAGATGCCCAGGCCGATCTCTTCCACGCGCGCCACGGCGGTGTCGAACAGCACGAGCGGCGTCTGCACCGACGGAAAGCCGATCAGCGCCGCCGTGTAGCCCGCGAGCATGAAGACGTACGAGCGCGGCGTGCGGTCGAGCAGCGACACATACAGGCACAGCCCGACCCACAGCGCGAGCACCAGCGTGAGCAGCTCGGGCGCGTTGGACAGCGCGGGCACCATGAGCACGGTGGCGACACTGCCGATGAGCGTGCCGCAGAAGCGGAACATCGCCTTGGAGCGCACGGCGCCGGCCAGCGGGTGGGCGACGACGTAGGTGGTCATGAGCGCCCAGAACGGGCGCGGCAGGCCGGCGCGGCTGGCCAGGTACATCGCCAGCATCGCGGCGGCGAAGCTCTTGACGGAAAAGAGAACTTCCGCGCGGGTGAAGCGCGGCAGCGCCATCGACATCGCCATTTACTGGCCGCGCCCTTCCTGCTGCAGGCTCTGCATGCCGGCAGCACTGCGGCCGAGCTTGGCCTCGAGCGCGCCGAAGACGCGCAAGGTGGCGGCGATGTCCTCGTCGGGAATGCCTTCGAACAGCGCGGCGCGCATCTGGCGCAGCGCGGCCTCGATGGGCTCGCACACGGCGCGGCCGGCGGGCGTGAGGTGCAGCGTCTTGGCGCGGCGGTCGGCCGGGTCTTCGCGGCGCTCGACGAAGCCGGCCTCGACCAGCTGGTCGAGCGAGCGCACCAGCGACGGCCCTTCGATGCCCAGCGCCTCGGCCACCGTGCCCTGCCGAACGCCGTCTTCCATGCGCCCGAGCACCACCACCGGCCAGGCCAGCGTCTGCGACAGGCCCACGTGCGCCACTGCCTTGTCGGCCGCCGCGCGGTAGCCGCGCTGGAGCACCGACAGCGAGGTGCCGAGCCGCATCAGCGCGTGTTCGCGCAACGGGGAGATGGGTTCGGTATCGGCCACGGTGTTATCAATTAGTTAGCTTGCTAACAATTGTACGGGTTTCTACCGAGTCTTGCACGCGGCCGCGCACGACGCCGGCGCGCGGCCCAGGGAAAAGGGGGGGAGAAAGAAAAGTGTGAAGCTCGCCGATAAGCCGGATTCTGTGCACCGGAGCCCTCTTGCGAAGACCCCGGCGTGACCGCCATTACTCTGGGCCGTTTGTCGCCAAACGGCTCGATGCCACCTACCCGCCAGCTCAGCGGAACCACCTCAATACTGGCCTACTTGGTGTTGCTGCGCGCAGAGATTGCCCGTTTCACCCGAACTGAATCGGCTCGTCTCTGTTGCTCTGATCCTCACCTCACGGTGGAGAGTCGTTAACTCCTGCGCTGTCCTGTGCAGTCCGGACGTTCCTCCAGTGCGATCTTTCGACCCGATGCTGTTGCCCGAGGGCAGAGCATCGTCCCTTTCGGGCTTGCACCAGCGGCGGTCTGGCGTGCTTCACCGCTCGATTATCGCCCGCCCCATCAATGACCCTTCAGGCGACGCCGCCAGCCGACCGTCAGCCGGGCGTTTCGCTGTCGCCGGCCTGCACCAGGCCCAGCTTGCGCAAGGTCCGGTGGAAGTTGCTGCGGTCGATGCCGGCCTCGCGCGCGGCGCTGGCCACGCGGCCGCCGTGGCGGGCGAGCAGTTCCAAGAGCCAGGTCCGCTGGAAGGCGTCGGTCGCCTCGCGCAGCGTGCCGCCAGCGATGGCAGGCCCCGCGTGTTCGTTCGCCGGGGCCTGCACGGGCGCTGCCACCGCGCCTCCCACGGCGGCAGCGCTGTCCAGCGCCAGGTGATGCGGTTCGATGGCCGTCCAGCGCGAGCCGCGCGGCTGTTCCCTGAACGCCCGCAGCGAAGCGCGGCTGATCACATGCTCGAGCTCGCGCACATTGCCCGGCCAGCCGTGCGCCAGCATGGCGGCCTTCGACGCCGGCGAGAGCCGCAGGTTGCGCGCGCCCAGCCGGTGCTGGTTCTCCTCGAGAAAGCTGCCGGCGAGCACGAGCACGTCGCGCCCCCGTTCGCGCAGCGGCGCGACGACGAGCGGATAGACCGACAGCCGGTGGTACAGGTCGGCGCGAAAGCGCCCCTGCGCGATCGCCGCGGGCAGGTCGCGGTTGGTGGCCGCGATCACGCGCACGTCGACCTTGCGCATGCGGTCGCTGCCGGGGCGCTGCACCTCGCCGCTTTGCAGCACGCGCAGCAGCTTGGCCTGCACGCTCAGCGGCAGCTCGCCGACCTCGTCGAGAAAGAGCGTGCCGCCATCGGCGATCTCGAACTTGCCGTCGCGGTCCTGCACGGCGCCGGTGAACGCGCCGCGCTTGTGGCCGAAGAGTTCGCTGTCGGCCAGCGACTCGGGCAGCGCCGCGCAGTTGACCTGCACGAGCGGCTGCTCGCTGCGGCGCGAGCGCGCGTGCAGGCGCTGCGCGACCAGGTCCTTGCCGACGCCGGTTTCGCCGAGCAGCAGCACCGTGAGGTCGGACACGGCGACGGTGTCGATCTCGTGGCACAGCTGCTTCATCGCCGCACTGCTGCCCAGCAGCTCGCGGGGCGCGCCGCGGCCTGCGCGCAGCGCCTGCGCGACGGCCTGCTCGCGCATCGCGCGCGCCTGCATCTCGCGGATCGTATCGGCGGCCTCGATGCCGGTTTCGACGAGGGCGATCAGTGCCTCCATCTGCGCCGGGCCCACGGCATCGAAGGCGTGCGGCTCCAGGGCGTCCAGCGTCAGCAGGCCCCAGAGGGTGCCGCGCAGGCGCAGCGGCGCGCCCATGCAGTCGTGCACTGGCAGGATGCCCGGCTGGCCGGCGACGAGGCCGTCGTACGGGTCGGGCAGGTTGCTGTCGTGGGCGAAACGCAGGCCCCGTTCGCTGGCGAGCAGGCGCGCAAAACGCGGATGGGCGGCGACGGGAAACTGGCGCCCCAGGGTTTCATCGCTCAGGCCGTCGACCGCGACGGGCTTCAGCACGTCGACGTCGAGCTGCAGCAGCGCGGCGGCATCGCAGCGGACCAGTCCCCGCGCGGCGGCGAGAAGCGATCGGTAGCGGGCAGCCTCGGCTTCGGGCTCGGGTGGTGAGGCCTCGGTGGTCGAATCGACACGCAATGTGGTCATAAGTACAACGCAAAAGTTGTTGCGAATTTGACCACGCCCGATAAATCCCCAATGGCGTCAAGCACTTGCAACGGTCTTCCGGCTGGCACGGATCGTGAGATGACACAGGCATCTCCAACCGAAGGACCGCCAGACCATGAACCCGCAAACCATCGCCATCGTCAAGTCCACCGTGCCCGCGCTCCAGGCCCACGGCGAGGCCATCACCAGCCACTTCTACAAGATCATGCTCGAGGGCCATCCGCAGGTGAAGGCCTTCTTCAACGAAGCGCACCAGGCTGCCGGCACGCAGGCGCGCGCGCTGGCGGGGGCGGTCATCGCCTACGGCGCGCACATCGACCGGCTCGAAGCGATCGCCGGCGCCCTGCCCCGCATCATCCAGAAGCACGCGGCTCTGGGCGTGCTGCCGGAGCACTACCCGATCGTCGGCCACTACCTGCTGCGCGCCGTGAAGGAGGTGCTCGGCGATGCCGCGACCGACGAGGTGATCGCCGCCTGGGGCGAGGCCTACGAATCGCTGGCGGGCCTGCTCATCGCCGCGGAAGAAGCCGTCTACAGCGCCAACGCGGCGCAGCCCGGCGGATGGCGCGGCACGCGCGAATTCCGCGTGGCCCGGCGCGAGGACGAAAGCGAGGTCATCACCTCGTTCTACCTGGAGCCCGTGGACGGCGGCGCGCTGCTGGCGTTCTCGCCGGGGCAGTACCTCACGCTGGTGCTGGAGATCGACGGCCAGCCGGTGCGACGCAACTACTCGCTGTCCGACGCACCGGGCAAGCCGTGGTACCGCATCAGCGTGAAGAAGGAAGAAGGTGGCCGCGCCTCGAACTGGCTGCACGAGTCCGCGACGATCGGCACGCGGCTGCAAGTGCAGGCGCCGTGCGGCGACTTCGTGCTGCAGCCCGCGGGCGAGCAGGCGCGTCCCCTCGTGCTGGTGACGGGCGGCGTGGGCATCACGCCCGCGATGAGCATGCTCGAGTCGGTGGCCCACACGGGCCGGCCGGTGCACTTCGTCCATGCGGCGCGGCACGGCGGCGCGCATGCGTTCCGCGCCCGCGTCGACGCACTCGCGCAGCGGCATGCGAACGTGAAGCCGCTGTATGTCTACGACGCGCCGCGCGAGAGCGACACGCCGCACGCGACCGGCTTCGTCACCCGCGAACTGCTGGCCGGGCTGTTGCCCGCCGACCGCGACGTCGACCTGTACTTTCTCGGGCCGAAGCCCTTCATGCAGGCGGTGTATGCGAACGGGCTGGCGCTCGGCGTGCCCAAGCAGCAGCTTCGCTACGAGTTCTTCGGGCCGCTGGAAGCCCTGGAGGCCTGAACCGCAACGGCCTGCCATCCCCCGTGCTGAAACGGTCGCGGGCCGGGTGCAACCCGGCCCAGGGGGCGCCACAATGCGCGCTGACCATCCGCCCCTCGCACCCAAGGAGATTCCATGAAGGCCCAGAACATCCTCCAGACCATCGGCAACACGCCGCACATCCGCATCAACCGCCTGTTCGGCCATGCGAAGCAGCAGGTCTGGATCAAGTCGGAACGCGCCAACCCCGGCGGCTCGATCAAGGACCGCATCGCGCTGTCGATGGTGGAAGACGCCGAGAAGAGCGGCGCGCTGAAACCCGGCGGCACCATCGTCGAGCCCACCTCGGGCAACACCGGCATCGGCCTGGCGATGGTCGCGGCCGTCAAGGGCTACAAGCTGATCCTGGTGATGCCCGACAGCATGTCGGTGGAGCGCCGCCGCCTCATGCTGGCCTACGGCGCCACCTTCGACCTCACGCCGCGCGCCAACGGCATGAAGGGCTCCATCGCCCGCGCCGAGGAAATCGTGGCCGGCACGCCGGGCGCGTGGATGCCGCAGCAGTTCAACAACCCCGCCAACGTCGACGTGCACGTGCGCACCACGGCCGAAGAAATCGCAGCCGACTTTCCCGAGGGCATCGACGTGCTCATCACCGGCGTGGGCACGGGCGGCCACATCACCGGCGTGGCGAAGGTGCTGAAGAAGAAGTGGCCCAAGCTGCAGGTGTTCGCGGTGGAGCCCGTGGCCTCCCCCGTGATCTCGGGCGGCGCGCCGGCGCCCCACCCCATCCAGGGCATCGGCGCGGGCTTCATCCCGAAGAACCTCGACACCTCGCTGCTGGACGGCGTGCTGCAGGTCGACGCCGAACCGGCGCGCGAAATGGCGCGCCGCTGCGCGGTCGAGGAAGGCATCCTGGTCGGCATCTCGTCGGGCGCGACGCTCGCGGCCATCGCGCAGAAGCTGCCCTCGCTGGCGCCCGATGCGGTGGTGCTGGGCTTCAACTACGACACCGGCGAGCGCTACCTCTCCGTCGAAGGCTTCCTGCCCGCCTGATCCAGCTACAAGTTTCATAGCGCCCCGGGCGCTTAAAATCGTCGGTCTGCTTGATAACCACAAGCCCCACGACATGCTGCGAATCTCCGAACTCAAACTCCCGCTCGACCACGCGCCTGACGCGCTGGCCACCCTGATCGCCCGGACGCTCGACGTTCCGATTGAAGCGATCGCCTCCCACACCGTCTACAAGCGCAGCTTCGACGCCCGCAAGGTCGACCTGCTCACGGTCTACATCTGCGACGTGCAGCTGACCGACGCCGCGCTCGAAGCCGCGCTACTCGCCAAGCACGCCAGCCACCCGCACATCCAGCCCGCGCCCGACATGCGCTACACGCCGCCGGGCCAGGCGCCCGCGGACGCCACGCGCCCCGTGGTGATCGGCTTCGGCCCCTGCGGCATCTTCGCGGCGCTGATGCTGGCGAAGATGGGCTTCAGGCCCATCGTGCTCGAACGCGGCAAGACCGTGCGCCAGCGCACCCGCGACACCTGGGGCCTGTGGCGCAAGAGCGTGCTCAACCCCGAGTCGAACGTGCAGTTCGGCGAAGGCGGCGCCGGCACCTTCTCCGACGGCAAGCTCTACAGCCAGATCAAGGACCCGCGCTTCCTCGGCCGCAAGGTGATGGAAGAGTTCGTGAAGGCCGGCGCGCCGCCTGAAATTTTGTACGTCGCGCACCCGCACATCGGCACCTTCAAGCTGGTGAAGGTGGTGGAGAACATCCGCGAGCAGATCGTCGCGCTCGGCGGCGAAATCCGCTTCGAGCAGCGCGTGACCGACGTGCACATCGAAGACGGCCACCTGCGTGGCCTGACGGTGCTCGACCAGACGACGGGCCAGAGCAGCGAACTGCGCGCCGACCACGTCGTGATGGCGCTGGGCCACAGCTCGCGCGACACCTTCGAGATGCTGCATGCACGCGGCGTGCACATCGAGGCCAAACCCTTCTCCATCGGCTTTCGCGTCGAGCACCCGCAGGGCCTCATCGACCGCGCCCGCTGGGGCCGCCACGCGGGCCACCCGCTGCTGGGCGCGGCCGACTACAAGCTGGTGCACCACGCCAGCAACGGCCGCTCGGTCTACAGCTTCTGCATGTGCCCCGGCGGCACCGTGGTCGCGGCCACCAGCGAGCCGGGCCGCGTGGTCACCAACGGCATGAGCCAGTACTCGCGCAACGAACGCAACGCCAACGCGGGCATCGTGGTGGGCATCGACCCGAAGGACTTCCCCGGCGATGCGCTGGCAGGCATCGCGCTGCAGCGCCAGCTCGAAAGCAACGCCTACGTGCTCGGCGGCAGCAACTACCACGCGCCCGGCCAGCTGGTGGGCGACTTCATCGCCGGCAAGCCCTCGACCGCGCTCGGCAGCATCATCCCGTCGTACAAGCCCGGCGTGACACCGACCGATCTGCACCAGGCCCTGCCCGCCTACGCCATCGAGGCGATGCGCGAGGCCTTCCCGGCCTTCGGCCGCAAGATCAAGGGCTTCGACACGCACGATGCCGTGCTCACGGGCGTGGAAACGCGCACCTCGTCGCCGATCAAGATCACGCGCGGCGACGACTTCCAGAGCCTCAACGTGCGCGGCCTCTACCCGGCCGGCGAAGGCGCGAGCTACGCGGGCGGCATCCTGTCGGCCGGCGTGGACGGCATCAAGGTGGCCGAGGCCGTGGCGCGCAGCGTGCTCGGCAGCGCCGTTTGACGATGCACTTGCACCGTCCCACCACCGGCCAGCTGGCCGTCGCCACGCTGGCGATGGCCGCCGTGGTGCTCGCGTCCAACGTCCTGGTGCAGTTCGCCATCAACGACTGGCTCACCTGGGGCGCCTTCACCTACCCGGTGGCCTACCTCGTGAGCGACCTCGTCAACCGGCGCTTCGGCCCCGGCATGGCGCGGCGCGTGGCGTGGGTCGGCTTCGCGGTCGCCGTGGCGGTGTCGCTGCTGCTGGCGCCGGCGCGCATCGCCGCCGCCTCGGGCCTGGCCTTCATCGCCTCGCAGCTGCTCGACATCCGCGTGTTCGACCGCCTGCGCCGCGGCCTGTGGTGGCGCGCGCCGCTGGTGGCCACCGTGATCGCGGCCGTGCTCGACAGCATCGTCTTCTGGGGCATCGCCTTCGCAGGCACCGACGGCCCCTGGCTCACCTGGGCGCTCGGCGACCTGGGCGTGAAGCTCGGTGTCGGCGTGCTGATGCTGCTGCCGTTCCGGCTGCTGATCGGGCGGCAAGCCGCTGACCAAGGCGCTGCACGCGCATGACGATCCGCCCTGACAATACCCGCAGGATGTTCCGGCCGCGCTGACCGCGCGGGACCGGTTGTTCCTTTTCTTCCCTTTCCATCCCCTCGCGCCCATCGCCGAGCCTTCCGTATGACCGACGCATCCACCGCCGCCCCGAACACGAACTCGCGCAACGCACGGCGCCAGCGCCCGGACATGGCCGAGCAGCTGCAGCAGCTGAAGGCCGGCGCGGGCACCGACGCAGGCGCTGACGCGTCGGCAACGCAGCCCACCGCCCCCGCGCAACAGCAGCAACAACAACGGCCGCCGCGCGCCAAGCAACAGCGCCCGCATGGGCAGCAGCAACCGCAGCAAGGGCGCAAGCCGCGCGGACAGCAGCCGCAACAGCAACAACAGCCGGAAGCCCAGCGCGCACCGCGCAAGGTCAACCCGGTGCTCGAGCGCCTGTTCGCGCTGTACCCGCAGCTGTTCGGCGCACGCTTCGTGCCGCTGAAGCTCGGCGTGTACGAAGAGCTGATCGCGCGCCATCCCGAAGACTTCAAGGCCGAAGACCTGAAGATCGCGATGGGCCAGCATGCGCGCTCCACGCGCTACCTCGAGAGCGTGGCCGCCGGCCATGCGCGCCATGACCTGGACGGCAACGCGCTCGACCCGGTCGCACCCGAGCACGTGCACCACGCCATCCTCGAGCTGCACCGCCGCCGCTCGCACCGCAACCCCGGCGAAGACCTGCGTCCGCAGCTGGTGACGCGCATCGCCAAGGCCATCGAAGCCTCGGGCCTGGACCACGAAGCCTATGCCGTGCTGGTGCGCTCACGCGACGCCAACAACAACGCCGTCGTCGACGAAGCCCTGGCCGAACTCGCCCAGCAGGCCGCCAAGCGCGAAGCCCTGCTGCGCGCCTTCGAAGCCAGCGGCCGCAGCGAACAGGAGTTCGCCGATATGTACGGCATGAAGCCGGGCGACGTGACGCGCACGCTGCAGCGCGTGCGGGAGGACAAGAAGCGGGCCGAGGCGGCAGCCGCTGCCGCAGCGGTGGCTGCTGAAGCGGCGGCAGCCGCAGCGCCTGAAGTGCAGGCAGCGCCCGAAGCAGAAGCCGCCCCGGCCGCTCCCGAAGCACCCGCTGCGGACTGACGCAAAACGCCCGCCCCAACGAAAAAAGCCGCCACATCACTGTGGCGGCTTTTTTTTCATGGGCGACGGAGTTGGCCGTCCTTTGCAGTGGGCTCAGCGCGCGTTCTGCAGCGCCGCGATGCGCTCTTCGATCGGCGGGTGCGTGGCAAACAGCTTGCCCATCGCGCCCGTGATGCCCATGGCTTCCACGGCCTTGGGCAGTTCGCCGGCCGGCAGGCCGCCCAGGCGCGCGAGCGCGTTCATCATCGGCTGGCGGTTGCCCATGAGCGCGGCGGCGCCGGCGTCGGCGCGGAACTCGCGCTGGCGCGAGAACCAGGCCACCACCATCGCGGCGGCGAAGCCGAGCACGATGTCCAGCACGATGGTGCTCACGTAGTAGCCGATGCCGGGGCCCGACGAGCGGTCGTCGCCGCGGCGCAGGAAGCTGTCGACCGCATAGCCGATCACGCGCGAGAGGAACACGACGAAGGTGTTCATCACGCCCTGGATCAGCGTCATCGTGACCATGTCGCCGTTGGCGATGTGCGCGACTTCGTGGCCGATGACGGCCTCGACTTCTTCACGCGTCATGCCCTGCAGCAGGCCGGTGGACACGGCCACGAGCGACGAGTTCTTGAACGCGCCGGTGGCGAAGGCATTGGGCTCGCCTTCGAAGATGCCGACCTCGGGCATGCCGATGCCGGCCTTGTCGGCGAACTTGCGCACGGTGCTGACGATCCAGGCCTCGTCGGGCGACTGGGGGTTGTCGATCATGCGCAGGCCGGCCGTCCACTTGGCCATGGGCTTGCTGATGAGCAGCGAGATGATCGCGCCGCCGAAGCCCATCACCAGCGCGAAGCCGAGCAGCGCCGTCAGGTTGAGCCCGTTGGCCGTGAGAAAGCGGTTGACGCCGAGCAGGCTGGCGACCACGCCGAGCACCGCGACGACCATCACGTTGGTCAGGACAAACAGAAGGATACGTTTCAAGTTGAATTCTCCGTGGGGAACACTGCCGTCCAGATGAGGGCCAGAAGGCCCGCTTCAAGCCTGCCCGGTCGGGAATACCGCTGTTGTCGTAGGTTGTGACGGGCGCGGCGCGGTGGCGTGCGGTAGAGCAATGATAGGAGTAAAAGTTCTACGAACGGGGCCGGAAGACCTTCGGATCGTCGTAGTAATCGGGTGTTTCGTTGGCGCCGCACCACCCCGGCACGCCGAGCACCGGCAGCGGTGCGAAGGGCTTGCGTGCCATGTGTTCGGGCGTGAGGCAGCGCGCCAAAGCCGCATCACCGAGCGGGCCAGCGACGGCAGGCAGCAGCAGCACATGCGCGGTCGCGGCCTTGCGCGGCACCACCAGTTTTTCGAGCAGCGCATGGCCGAACACGCGCAGCCGGGCCTGCGCCCAGAGTGGGCGCTGCGTGACGAAGAGCGCCTGCCAGTCGCGCGCAACCAGCGCCTCCAACAGCGCAGGCGGTGCATCGAGCACCGCACCGTTCTCGTCGAACAGCGTGAGCGCATCGCGCAGCGGCCCACGCGTGGCGCCGACGCCGGCGCGTGCGATCTCGGTGGCCTGCAGTTCGTTGAGCCGGCGCTTGGTTTCAGGAAAGGCCAGCCAGACCAGGCCGTTGAAGAAGTCGTGCAGGTTGTCGCGCGTGGGCACGGTGCGCGTGCGGAAGATGTGGGCCTCGTAGGCCTGGCCCTCGGGCAGCGCGTCCTGCGTGACGAAGTCAGGCACGGCGGGTGGCTTGGCCGCCTGCAGCGCGGCGGCGACGGTGCCACCCTGTGCGATGGTCCGCGCCACGGCTTCGCCGGGATCACGGTACGGCGCCAGCCAGGGTGCGGCCCAATCAATGGCCGCGACCGCTGGCAGGCCCGGGCTCAAGGCGCGGGCGCCCCCGTCCATCGGATCCGGTCAGGGTGCTGCATCACCGCGAACTCGCCCGTGAGCTTGTCGAAGAGCTTGAGCGAGCTGCCGCTCTTGCTGAGCAGGCCGGCGGTGCGCAGGGCCTTGGCCACGTCGTTCAGCGGCACGTCGGTGCCGCGGCGCAGCGCGGGCACGGCCTGCAGGATGAACTCGGCGGCTTCGGAGATTTCAGGCTGCTGCGGCGGTGGCGGTGCCACCGGCTTGGCAGTCTTTGCCGTCGTCTTGCGCGCGGTCTTGGCAGCCGCCTTCTTCGCCGGGGCCGTCTTCGCGGCCGGCGTCTTCTTCGCAGCCGCCACCTTCTTGGCCGGTGCGGTGCGCACGGCCGGCTTGATGCCGTGGTGCGCGAGGTCGATGAAGCTGTCGTAGACGCCGACGGTCTCTTCGCCGGTCTTGCCCTGCTGGCCGATGCCGCAGACGCGGCAGCCCTTTTCGCGCAGGCGGATCACGAGCGGCGCGAAGTCGGAGTCGGACGACACCAGCACGACCACGTCGGGCCGCTCGGCGATCACGAGGTCGATGGCGTCGACGGCCAGCGCGATGTCGGTGCTGTTCTTGCCCGCCGACAGGTTCACCATGGGTCGCACCGACAGCCGCTTGAACAGCGCCTGGCGGTTCACGGCCATCTCGGCGTTGCAGTAGGCGCGGCGCACGTGGATGGCGCCGTAGTCCTCCATCGTGCGCTGCACGGCCTGCTCGATCACGTCGGCCGAGACGTTGTCGGCGTCGATCAGCAGCATCACGCGCAGCGACGACAGGGGCACCGGCGCCGTCATGCGAGCTTCCAGTTCACCGTCTCGCCACCGCGCAGCGGCTTGAGCGTGGCTTCGCCGTAGGGCACGGTCTCGGGCAGGGTCCAGGTTTCGCGCTTCAGCGTGATGGTGTCGGTGTGGCGCGGCAGGTCGTAGAAGTCGGGGCCGTGGAAGCTGGCGAAGCCTTCGAGCTTGTCGAGTGCGTTCACGCTGTCGAAGGCCTCGGCGTACAGCTCGATGGCGGTGAGCGCGGTGTAGCAGCCGGCGCAGCCCAGTGCATGTTCCTTCAGGTGCGCGGGGTGCGGCGCGCTGTCGGTGCCCAGGAAGAAGCGGTCGCTGCCGCTGGTGGCCGCCTCGACCAGCGCGACGCGGTGCGTCTCGCGCTTGAGCACGGGCAGGCAGTAGTAGTGCGGGCGGATGCCGCCGGTGAAGATGGCGTTGCGGTTGTACAGCAGGTGGTGCGCCGTGATGGTGGCAGCCGTGAAGCGATCGGCGTCGCGCACGTAGTGGGCGCCTTCCTTGGTGGTGAGGTGCTCGAACACCACCTTCAGTTCCGGGAAATCGCGGCGCAGCGGGATCATCACGCGGTCGACGAACACGGCTTCGCGGTCGAACAGGTCGATGGCGGGGTCGGTCACTTCGCCGTGCACCAGCAGCAGCAGGCCGTGCTTCTGCATGGCCTCGAGCGTCTTGTAGGTCTTGCGGATGTCGGTCACGCCGGCATCGCTGTTGGTGGTGGCGCCGGCCGGGTAGAGCTTGAGCGCGCGCACGCCGGCCTCAGCGGCCAGCGTGATTTCTTCGGGCGGCAGCTTGTCGGTCAGGTAGAGCGACATCACGGGCTCGAAGGACGTGCCCGCGGGCACGGCGGCGCGGATGCGGTCGCGGTAGGCCACGGCCTGGGCGGCGGTGGTCACGGGCGGACGCAGGTTCGGCATGATCAGCGCGCGGCCGAACTGGCGGGCGCTGTGGGGCACGACGGCTTCGAGGGCGGCGCCATCGCGCACGTGCAGGTGCCAGTCGTCTGGGCGGGTGATCGTGAGGGTGTCTGTCATTGCGGCGAGATTGTCGCATCGCCCCTCGACCGAAGCACCCCCGGGCTACCCCAGCAGGTACTCGCGCACCAGCAGGCGCGCCCGGTGCAGCCGGCTCTTCACGGCGCCCGGCGGCTCGCCCAGGCGCTCGGCGATCTCGGCGATGGTGAGTTCCTCGAAGTCGCGCAGCAGCACGACCTCGCGGTAGTGCGCCGGCAGCGATTCGAGCGCATGGGCCAGGTCGATGCGCAGCGCGTGGTCGCTGCGGGCCGCGAGCTGGCGCTCGACGGTGTCTTCGTCGAGCGGGTCGTGGCGGAACATCGCGCGCTGCAGGCGCAGGCATTCGCGCCGGATGACGGTGAACAGCCACGACGAGAACGCCGCGGCCGCCTGCAGCCCGCGCACGCGGCGCGCGACCACCAGCAGCGATTCCTGCACGGCGTCGTCCACGTCGCTGGCCTGGCAGTGCCGGCGGGCATAGCGGCGCGCGTCGGTCTGGCAGGCAGCGAGCAGGCCCTCGAGGGCGACGGGGTCGCCGGTCTGCGCGGCCAGGATCAGGCAGGTGCGGTCGATCGCTGCGGTGGCCATGGGTCAGCGGCCCTTGTCGAGGGTGCGCCCGACCATCGCGCACATCGGGCAGAAGCCGACCAGCCCGGTGAGGGCCAGCATCGCGCCCATGAGGCCGACCGCGACGGCCAGCGCGTCCGCCGGCCAGTTCATGGCGGCGAAGGCGAGGCCGATGAGGCCCAGGGCGATGCGCAGGGCGCGTTCCCAGCCGGGAACATTCTTGACGTAGAGCATGGTGGTTTCCTTCGATCCGTGACGTGTGAATGCGGGGGGAGCAGAACGCCCCTCCCGCATGGAAAGAGGCGGCCACCCGCCGAAACGGTTCGCGGAAAGTCAGGATTTTTTCATGCGCCGGTGCCAATGGCCACAGCAGCCAGGCGCCACTACCGCTGGAACACCCCGCAGATGCGGTCGGCCACGGCTTGCATCCAGCGCACGTGGCTGGTCGAGCTGCGCGCGCCCCGGCCCGGCGGCCAGGGGTCGAACAGGCGCAGCGTGGTGCCGCCCCCGCCGGGGTCGTTGTCGCCGCGGATGCCGACGAGCACGACCATGTGGCCCGGCTGGCCGGCGGGCGCGCCGCCCTTGGCGCCCCAGCGCAGGTCGAACATCAGCGGCCCGGCGTGCAGCGCGGTGCGCAGCGCGGCAACAGTCCACGGGCCGTGGGGCCGCAGCGTGAGGCCGTGCGCGGCGGCGAAGCGGCGGTTGTCGTCATCGTCGCTGCCTTGCGCATGGCGGTCGCTGTCCACGCGGCGGCGCAAGGCGCCGTCGGCGCCCATCAGCTCCGAGGGCGTGCGCGCGACCACGGTCTGCACGGTGGCGCGCGTGAGCATCGCGGTGGCCGCCGCCCAGCACAGCGCGGGCGCGGGCTGCGGGATCAGCGCCACGGGGTGCAGCAGCGGCGCGTGGGTTTCGTTGTCGAAGGCCACGTTGCGGGTGCAGGGGCCGGCTTCGCCGTCTTCGCACAGCCAGTGCGCGGCCTGCAAGCGCAGCACGGCCGCCCGGGTGACGGGGCCGTAGTCGCCGTCGGGCGCGAGGCCGGGGCTGGGCTGCAATTTGCGGTTCAGGGCCTCCTGCAGGCGACGGACATCGGCCCCGCGCCAGCCCTGTTTCAGCGTGCTCATCGGTGGGAATCCCCCTTGACACAAGGATGCACGGACGAAGGAAAGCGAGCGGATGCATTGTGAAAACGGCACGCCCCTGCGTCTATTGGTCAGATGACATAGCCGAAACATGTGATGACGCGGGGACGTCCCCCCGGGCGGCAGCCCCGTGGCGGACCTTGGTAGGCTCGCTCCCCATGACCGCGCCCGCCCCGACCGCCCACCCCATCGCCACCGAACTCGCCGACGGCGGCCTCGCGGCCCTGTTCACTGCGCCCGGCGGCGCGCCGGCCTTCGCGGTGCGCTGGCAGGGTGCCGTGCACGGCTACCTGAACCAGTGCCCGCACGCCGGCGGCCCGCTCGATTTCGAAGGCCAGATCCTCGAAAGCTCCGGGCGCTACCTGATGTGCGCGCGGCACGGCGCGATCTTCGAGCCCGACACCGGGCGCTGCGTCGGCGGCCCCTGCCGCGGCGCGCGCCTCACGCCGCTGGCGCTGCGCGAGGCGGCGGACGGCAGCGTGTGGCTGGCCGACTGAGGCCGCCGGGCGGCTACAGTCGCGACCTCTTCTTTTCGCCCTGCCCCATGCGCCGCTTCGCTGCTGTCTCCGTCCTCGTTCCGGCCTTGTTCATCATCGCGGGCTGCGTCTCGCGACCCGCGCCGCGCGTCACCTTCCTGGCCGACGGCGTGTTCAAGTCGCCCACCGCGCAGGACGCCGAGAACTACTGCCGCAACTTCGGCGCGCCGATGCGCTTCTTGAGCAGCACGCTGTCGGAGGTGCCGGCGCAGGGTGTGCCGGCGGGAGAAGTCGTCTACCGCTGCGACTGAGCTTCTTCGGCTTCTTCCGGCCGCACCCGCGCCAGGATGAAATCGATGAACGTCCGGATCGCCCGCGTGTGCTGGCGGTTCGGCATGTAGAGCATGAACATCTGGGTGCCGAAGATCGACAGGCGCCAGTCGTCCAGCGTGGTCACCACGTCGCCGCGGCGCACGTCTTCCTGCACCACGTAGTCGGGCACGAGGCCCACGCCCAGGCCCGCGAGGATGGCCTGGCGCAGGAATAAAAAGTTTTCCGAGATCAGCGTCGGCTCCAGGATCACCTCGCGCCGCGTCTCGCCCTGGTAGGCCGAGATGCGCAGCTGCCGACCGATGACGGCGGCCGTGACCACCGGCGTGGCGCGCAGTGCGTCCAGCTGCACGGGCAGCGGGTGGCGCTCGGCGTACGCGCGCGTGGCGCAGGCCACGTAACGCACCGGGCCCATCTCGCGCGCCACGAGGTTCTGCGGCGGCTCGGGAATCACGCGGATGGCGATGTCGACCTCGTCGCGCAGCAAATCCTCGATGCGGTTCTCGAACACCACGTCGAGCACGATGCCGGGGTACTGGCGCTTGAAGTCGATGAGCCAGTCGGCCATCACGAGCTGGCCGTAGCCGCTGGGCACGCTCAGGCGCACGCGGCCCTGCAGGCCCTCGCCCAGCGCGGTGACCGACTCGCGCGCCGCCAGCAGTTCGCCCTGGATGGCCACGCCGTGCTGGTACAGCCGCAGCCCGATCTCGGTGGGCTCGGCGCGCCGTGTGGTGCGCCGGATCAACTGCGCGCCCACCGAGCGCTCCAGCTGGTTCAGGTGGTAGCTGACGTTGGCGCGGGTCATCTTGAGCCGGCGCGCCGCCGCGCTCAGGTTGCCCGCGTCAAGGATTTCTACCAGCAGGGTGAGCGATTGCAGGTCCATGGGCGGATTGTGTCAAAAATTCTTTGACAGTCTGTCAACTACCTATGCAATTGTCAAAGCAGCGATGCCGGCCAAGAATGCAGGGCTCCCCAGAGCCCCGGACCCCTCGGCTTCACGAGGGCCTGCCACGCAAGCAAGAGACAAGCGACACGCACATGGCCACCCCCACTCCCAGCCCTTCCACGTCCAACGGTCCCGTCACCTTCCAGCGTCAAGGCGACGTGTGCGTGGTGACCATCGACAACCCGCCCGTCAACGCCCTGGGCGTGGACGTGCGCCGCGGCCTGGCCGCCGCCATCGACGCGGCCGAGGCCGACAGCGGCGCCAAGGCGGTGCTGATCGTCGGTGCGGGCCGCAACTTCATCGCCGGCGCGGACATCCGCGAGTTCGGCCAGGCGCCGCAGCAGCCCTCGCTGCCCGAGGTCTGCCTGAAGATCGAGAACTGCACCAAGCCGGTGGTCGCCGCCATCCACGGCGCCGCGCTCGGCGGCGGGCTGGAGATCGCGCTGTCGGCGCACTACCGCCTCGCCGCGCCCACCGCCAAGCTGGGCCTGCCCGAGGTGGCGCTGGGCCTGCTGCCCGGCTCGGGCGGCACGCAGCGCGCACCGCGCCTCATCGGCGTGAAGCCCGCACTCGAACTGATGCTCAGCGGCCGCCATGCGGGCGCCAAGGAAGCGCTGTCGCTCGGCCTCGTCGACCGCCTCGGTGCTGAAGCCGACGCCCGCGCCGAAGGCCTCGCCTACGCGCAGGAACTGGTCGCTGCCAACGCCCCGGTGCGCCGCACGCGCGAAGCCGCCGGCCTGGCCGACAAAGACGCAGCCCGTGCCGCCCTCGAGGCCGCGCGCGCCGACACCGCCAAGAAGAGCCGCGGCCTGTTCTCGCCGATGAAGATCATCGAAGCCGTCGAAGGCGCGCTCACGCTGCCCTTCGACGAAGGCATGGCGCTGGAGCGCAAGCTGTTCCTGCAGTGCATCGACAGCCCGCAGCGCGCCGGCCTGATCCACGCCTTCTTCGCCGAACGCGAAGTGCTGAAGGCGCCAGAGACCCGCTCGGCCAGCCCGCGCGCGCTCACCTCGGCCGGCATCGTGGGCGGCGGCACCATGGGCGCGGGCATTGCCGTGGCCATGCTGGACGCGGGCCTGCCCGTGACCATGGTCGAGCGCGACGAGCCCAGCCTGGCGCGCGGCCGTGCCCACGTCGAGAAGGTGTACGACGGCCTCATCGCCAAGGGCCGCATGACACAAGAGGCCAAGGCCGCCGTGATGGCGCGCTTCTCGGGCTCGACGAGCTACGACGCCTTCGCGAATGTCGACATCGTGGTCGAGGCCGTGTTCGAGGAGATGGGCGTCAAGAAGGCCGTGTTCGCCGAACTCGACCGCGTGTGCAAGAAGGGCGCCGTGCTCGCCACCAACACCTCGTACCTGGACATCGACGAGATCGCCGCCAGCATCTCGCGCCCGCAGGACGTGGTCGGCCTGCACTTCTTCTCGCCCGCCAACATCATGAAGCTGCTGGAGATCGTGGTGCCCGCCAAGGTGAGCGCCGACGTGGTCGCCACCGGCTTCGAGCTCGCGAAGAAGCTCAAGAAGGTGCCCGTGCGCGCCGGCGTGTGCGACGGCTTCATCGGCAACCGCATCCTGGCCGTGTACCGCCAGGCCGCCGACCACATGATGGAAGACGGCGCCTCGCCCTACGACATCGACGCGGCCGTGCGCAACTTCGGCTACCCGATGGGCCCGTTCCAGGTGTCCGACCTGGCCGGCGGCGACATCGGCTGGGCCACACGCAAGCGCAAGGCCGCCACGCGCGATCCGCAGGCGCGCTACGTGCAGGTGGCCGACCGCATCTGCGAACGCGGCTGGTTCGGCCAGAAGACGCAACGCGGCTACTACCTGTACCCCGAAGGCGCGCGCACCGGCGTGCCTGACCCCGAGGTGCTGGCCATCATCGACGCCGAGCGCGTGCGCGCCGGCATCACGCCGCGCACTTTCACCGAAGAAGAAATCATGCGCCGCTACATGGCCGCCATGGTCAATGAAGGCGCCAACGTCGTGCTCCAGCGCATCGCGCTGCGCCCGCTCGACGTGGACGTGACCTTCCTCTATGGCTACGGCTTCCCGCGCCACCGCGGCGGCCCCATGAAGTACGCCGACACCGTGGGCCTGCCCAAGGTGCTCGCCGACATCCGCGAGTTCGCGAAAGAAGACCCGATCTTCTGGAAGCCGTCGCCGCTGCTCGTGGAGCTGGTGGAACGCGGCGCCGATTTCGCCAGCCTGAATCAATCCGAGTAACCGTTAGAGCCCACCGTCCAGGAGACAAACCCATGCGTGAAGCCGTCATCGTTTCTACCGCCCGCACCCCGCTCACCAAGGCGCACCGCGGCGAATTCAATATCACCTCCGGCGCCACGCTGGCCTCGTTCGCGGTGAAGGCCGCGGTCGAGCGCTCGGGCCTGGACCCGGCCCTGATCGAGGACGCGATCCTCGGCTGCGGCTACCCCGAAGGCACCACCGGCCGCAACATCGCGCGCCAGTCGATCATCCGCTCGGGCCTGCCGATCAGCATCGCCGGCACCACCGTGAACCGCTTCTGCGCCTCGGGCCTGCAGGCCATCGCCATGGCCGCCGGCCGCATCGTGGTGGACGGCGCGCCGGCCATGATCGCGGGCGGCGTGGAAAGCATCTCGCAGATCCGCGGTCGCAGCCCCGGCGACGGTGGCGACCTCAGCCTGGACCCGTGGATCGTCGAGCACAAGCCCGAGCTCTACATGGCGATGATCGACACCGCCGACATCGTCGCCAAGCGCTACAACATCAGCCGCGAAGCACAGGACCGCTTCTCCGCCGAGAGCCAGCGCAAGACCGAAGAAGCGCAGCTGGCCGGCCGCTACAAGGACGAGATCGTGGCCTGCACCACCACGATGGCCGTGACCGACAAGGAGACCAAGGAGGTCACCCACCGCGAAGTCACCGCCACGGAAGACAACTGCAACCGCCGCGGCACCACCTACGAGGCGCTGGCCAAGCTCAAGCCCGTGATGGGCGACGACAAGTTCATCACCGCCGGCAACGCCTCGCAGCTGTCCGACGGCGCCTCGGCCTGCGTGATGATGGAAGCCAAGGACGCCGAGCGCGCCAACCTGAAGCCGCTGGGCGCCTTCCGCGGCCTGGCGCTGGCCGGCTGCGAGCCCGACGAGATGGGCATCGGCCCGGTCTTCGCCGTGCCCAAGCTGCTCGCGCGCCACGGCCTGAAGGTGCAGGACATCGACCTGTGGGAACTCAACGAAGCCTTCGCCTCGCAGTCGATCTACTGCCAGGAGAAGCTGGGCATTCCCTCGGAACGCCTGAACGTGAACGGCGGCGCGATCTCCATCGGCCACCCCTTCGGCATGACCGGCGCGCGCCTCACGGGCCACGTGCTGCTCGAGGGCAAGCGCCGCGGCGCCAAGTACGCCGTGGTCACGATGTGCATCGCCGGCGGCATGGGCGCGGCCGGCCTGTTCGAAATCTACTGATTGAGGAGTCCGCGATGGACCTGAACTTCACGACCGAAGAAGAAGCCTTCCGCAGCGAAGTGCGCAGCTTCCTGGCCAACAAGCTGCCCGCGCGGCTGTCCGACAAGGTGCGCGGCGGCAAGATCCTGGAAAAGGCCGACATGCAGGAATGGCACGCCATCCTGAACGAGCGCGGCTGGCTCGCCAACCACTGGCCCGAGCAGTACGGCGGCCCGGGTTGGACCGCGGTCGAGAAGTTCATCTTCGAGAACGAATGTGCCCTGGCCTTCGCGCCGCGCATCGTGCCCTTCGGCGTCAACATGCTGGGCCCGGTGCTCATCAAGTACGGCAACGAGGCGCAAAAGAGCTACTGGCTGCCGCGCATCCTGAGCGGCGCCGACTGGTGGTGCCAGGGCTACTCCGAACCCGGCGCGGGCTCCGACCTGGCCGCGGTGAAGACCACGGCCGTGCGCGGCATCGACGCGCAGGGCGACCACTACATCGTGAACGGCCAGAAGACCTGGACCACGCTGGGCCAGCACGCCAACATGATCTTCTGCCTGGTGCGCACCAACCGCGAGGCGAAGAAGCAGGAAGGCATCAGCTTCCTGCTGGTCGACATGACCTCGCCCGGCGTGGAAGTGCGCCCGATCATCACGCTGGACGGCGAGCATGAAGTCAACGAGGTGTTCTTCTCCGACGTGCGCGTGCCCGCCGAGAACCTCGTGGGCGAAGAGAACAAGGGCTGGACCTGCGCCAAGTACCTGCTGACCTACGAACGCACCAACATCGCGGGCGTGGGCTTCTCGGTGGCCGCGCTCGAGCAACTCAAGGGCATCGCCGCGTCGCAGACCAAGAACGGCAAGCCGCTGGCGGACGACCCGGCCTTCGCGGCACGCCTGGCGCGTGTCGAGATCGACCTGGAGAACATGAAGACGACCAACCTGCGCGTGATCGCGGCCGTGGCCGGCGGCGGCGTGCCCGGTGCGGAAAGCTCGATGCTGAAGATTCGCGGCACGGAGATTCGCCAGGAGATCTCGTCGCTCGCGCGCCGCGCCATGGGCGTGTACGGCCGCCCCTTCGTCGCCGAAGCGCTGCAGGACGGCTACACCGAGAACGGCGGCGAGACCTTCGGCCCGGCCTATGCCAAGGCCGCCGCGTCGCGCTACTTCAACAACCGCAAGCTGTCGATCTTCGGCGGCTCGAACGAAATCCAGAAGAACATCATCTCCAAGATGATCCTCGGGCTGTAAAGGAGAGACGCACATGAACTTCGAACACACCGAAGACCGGCGCATGCTCGCCGACAGCCTGAACCGCTTCATCGCCGAGCAGTACGCCTTCGATGCGCGCGACCGCATCGCGAAGTCGGCGCACGGTTTCAGCAAGGAAATCTTCCAGAACTTCGCCGAGCTCGGCGTGATCGGCGCGCTGTTCAGCGAGGCCGACGGCGGCTTCGGCGGCAGCGGCTTCGACATTGCCGTGGTCTTCGAAGCGCTGGGTCGCGGCCTCGTGGTCGAGCCGCTGCTGGGCGCCGTGATGGTCGGCGAGGCGATCAGCGCCGCCGGCAGCGACGCGCAGAAAGAGAAGATCGGCGACATCGTCAACGGCGTGACCGTGGCGGCCTTTGCGCACGACGAAGCCGACACGCACTACGAGCGCACGCGCGTGGCCACGAAGGCCGAACGCAGCGGCGACGGCTGGGTGCTCCAGGGCGCCAAGGCCGTGGTGCCGCAGGGCGAGCAGGCCGACCTGTTCCTGGTCTCGGCCCGCACCTCGGGCAACGTGGACGACGCAACGGGCATCTCGCTCTTCCTCGTGCCCGCCAAGACCGCCGGCCTCACCGTGCGCGGCTGCCCCGCGATCGACGGTGGCCGCGTGGCCGAACTCACGCTCGACGGCGTGACGCTCGGCGCCGACGCGCTGCTGGGCGCCGAAGGCCAGGGCGCCGCCACGCTGGAGCGCGCCATCGGCCGCGGCGTGCTCGCGCTGTGCGCCGAGGCACTGGGCGCGATGGAAGCCGCCAAGACCGCCACGCTCGAGTACCTGCGCACGCGCAAGCAGTTCGGCATCCTCATCGGCAGCTTTCAGGCCCTGCAGCACCGCATGGCCGACCTGCTGCTCGAGATCGAACAGGCCCGCTCGGCCGTGATCAACGCCGCCGCCGCCATCGACGGCAGCGACCGCGCGGCGCGCGAGCGCGCGCTGTCGGCCGCCAAGTTCAGCATCGGCCGCATCGGCGCGCTGGTGGCCGAAGAGAGCATCCAGATGCACGGCGGCATCGGCATGACCTGGGAGCTGCCGCTGCCCCACTACGCCAAGCGCCTCGTGATGATCGATCACCAGCTCGGCGATGAAGACCACCACCTGCAGCGCTACATCGCTCTGGGCAAAGAGGTCGCGGCATGACGGACAAGACCGTCCTCATCTCGCAGGAAGGCGCCGTCCGCATCCTGACCAACAGCAACCCGGCCGCGCGCAACGCGATCACGCCGACGCTGTACGCCGAACTCTCCGCCGCGCTCACCGACGCGCAGAACGACCCCGAGGTGGGCGCCATCGTCTTCACCGGCGCGGGCGACTTCTTCTGCTCGGGCGGCGACCTGAACCTGCTGGCCAAGCGCCGCGAACTGCCCGAGGCCGAACGCCGCGAGAAGCTCGAAGGCCTGCACGACCTGATCCGCGCGATCCGCGACTGCGGCAAGCCCGTGATCGCGGCGGTCGAAGGCGGCGCGGCCGGCGCGGGCCTGTCGATGGCGCTGGCCTGCGACATGCTGGTGTCGGCGCGCGATGCGTTCTACACGGTGGCCTACGTCAAGGTCGGCCTCACGCCCGACGGCGGCGCCACGGCCTTCCTCGCGGAGTTCGTCTCGCGCCAGCTGCTCACCGAGCTGTGCCTCACCGGCGACCGCCTCACGGCCGAGCGCCTGCACGCGATGGGCGCGGTGAACCGCCTGACCGACAAGGGCGGCGCGCTGGCCGAGGCCATCGCACTCGCTGCCAAGGTGGCCAACGGCCCGCAGCGCGCGAGCGCACGCATCAAGACGCTGTGCCGCCAGGCCCATCGTGCAACGCTCGAGGAACAACTCGAGGCCGAAGCGGTCTACATGGTGACGTCGCAGGCCGACGCCGAAGCCGCCGAAGGCATCGGCGCCTTCCTCGGCAAGCGCAAGGCCGACTTCGTCGCGTTGCGCCACGCACCCCAGCCCGACGCGTCCTGACGCGCTGAGCCCCTCCCCGCGTGTGCATGCCGATGCAGATGCGGGGGTCTTTCGTTTTCCTGGAGTTGTTCCCATGCCCTCGCTGAATTCCTCGCTGCCGCTCGCCGGCGTGCGCGTCCTCGATCTGTCCCGCATCCTTGCCGGCCCCTGGTGCGGCATGGTGCTGGCCGACATGGGCGCCGAGGTGATCAAGGTCGAGCACCCGGGCCGCGGCGACGACACGCGCGACTGGGGCCTGCGCGTGGGCAAGACCGAGACCGCCTACTTCAACAGCGTGAACCGCAACAAGCGCTCCGTCACACTCGACCTGCAGACGCCCGAAGGCCAGCAGATCGCGCGCGACCTCGCCAAGCAGTGCGACGTGGTGATCCAGAACTTCAAGTTCGGCGGCATCGACAAGCTGGGCCTGGGCTACGAACAGCTGCGCAAGGACAACCCGGGCCTCATCTACTGCTCGATCTCGGGCTACGACCGCACCGGCCCCGAGGCCGCACGCCCCGGCTACGACCTCGTGGTGCAGGGCGAGGCCGGCCTGATGGCGCTCAACGGCGAAGCCAACCAGCCGCCGCTGAAGTTCGGCGTGGCCGCCGTCGACCTGTTCACCGGCATGTACTCGGCGCAGGCCGTGCTGGCCGCGCTCTACCAGCGCGAGAAGACCGGCACGGGCCGCCACATCGAGATGGCGCTGTTCGACTGCGGCCTGATGATCACCGCCTACTACGGCCTGGAAGCGCTGCTGATGGGCGAAGACCCGCCGCGCTACGGCAACTCGCACCCGTCGATCGTGCCCTACGGCGTGTTCGACGCGGCCGACGGCCCGCTGGTGATCACCGTGGGCAACAACGCCCAGTTCATGCGCTTCTGCACCGAGGTGATCGAGCGCCCCGACCTGGCCGCCGACGAGCGCTTCAAGACCAACATCCTGCGCTCGGCCAACCGCGCAGCGCTGCTGCCCGAGCTGACCGCCGAACTCGCGAAGCGCCCGCGCGCCGCGTTGCTCGAAAAGCTCAACGCCTCGGGCATCCCCTGCGGCGAAGTGCTGGGCCTGCTGGAAGCATTGAACTCCCCGCGCGCGACCGACGCCGGCCTGGTGACCAAGCAGCCGCACCCGGTGGCCGGCGAAGTCAATGTGCTGGCGCCTCCCTACCGTTTCGATGGCGAGCGCCTGCCCGTGCGCAGCGCGCCGCCCACTTTGGGCGAAGGCACGCACGACGTGCTGAAGTCCCTGCTCGGCCTGTCGGATGAAAAGCTGGCAGCGCTGAAAACGAATGGCGTCGTCTGATCGCACCACGCGAAGACAACGCCCGCATCCCTGAAGAGAAATCCATGGCCTTCCCGTTCCTCCGTACCCCCCGCAACCCCGTGCGCCGCGCCCTGCTCGCGCTGGCCCTTCCCCTTCTCGCAGGCAGCGCCTTCGCCCAAGCCTGGCCGACCAAGCCGATCACGCTGGTCGTGCCCTTCCCGCCCGGCGGCCCGACCGACGTGGCTTCGCGCATCGTGGCGCAGAAGATGTCGCTCGCGCTCAAGCAGAACATCCTGGTCGACAACCGCAGCGGCGCCTCGGGCACCATCGGCGCGGCCTTTGCGGCCAAGGCCGCACCCGACGGCTACACCTTCGTGATGCTGGCCACGCCGACGCTGCTGGCCTCGCACCTGTACGGCACCGTGCCCTACGACATCTTCAAGAACTTCACGCCCGTGGGCACGGTGTACGACCTGCCGATCGTGATGGTGGTGAACCCGAAGGCCCTGCCCGGCGTGAACGGCCTGCAGGACCTGATCGCCAAGGCCAAGGCCGACGGCGGCAAGCTCAACTACACGACCGCCGGCGCCGGCAGCTTCGGCCACCTGACGACCGAGCAGCTGAAGAACATCGGCAAGTTCGAGATGCAGCACGTGCCCTACCGCGGCAGCGCCCCGGCCGTGACCGACCTCATCGGCGGCCAGGTGCCCGCGATGTTCTCCGACCTCGTGGCCGTGATCCCGCACATCCGCGCCGGCACGCTGCGCCCCATCGCCGTGGGCTCCGGCAAGCGCGTGAGCCTGCTGCCCGACGTGAAGACCGTGGCCGAGCAGGGCTTCCCCGGCTTCGACGCCACCTCGTGGGGCGGACTGCTGGCCCCGGCCGGCACGCCGCAGGCCGTGGTGGACCGCATGAGCGCCGAGCTGAAGAAGGCGCTGGCCGACAAGGAAGTCGGCGAGAAGCTGCAGAGCGTGGGCTCCTTCGCGGCCTACGGCACGCCGGAACAGACCGCCACGCGCATGCGCCAGGACTTCGAGCGCTGGGGCAAGGTCATTCGCGACAACAAGATCACGAACCAGTAAGACACGGCCTCCGTCCGCAGCCGGCAAGACCCCTCAAGGAGACAACATGACAACAGGCAACGACAAGAACAACAACAACGTCATCGGCACACCGTTCCGCCCCCGGTTCCCGGTGCGCGGGCTCGCCGACATCCGCGCGCTCGAAGCAACGCCGCTCGACGAAGCGCTCACGGTGCGCAGCACCTACGAGCTCTTCCGCAATTCCGGCGCGGCCTTCGGCGACAAGACCGCGCTCACCTTCCTGCGCAGCGGCAACCCGGCGGATGAACCCATCCGCTGGTCGTACGCGCAGCTGCTCGCGGGCATCCACCAGACCGCGAACCTGCTGCACACGCTGGGCGTGGGGCCTGACGATGCTGTGGCGGTGCTGCTGCCCGGTTGCCTCGAGTACCACCTGGCGCTGTGGGGCGGCGAGGCCGCCGGCATCGTGCAGCCGCTGAACCCGCTGCTCACCGACGAGAAGCTGGTCGCACTGATGACCGCAGCGCGCGCCAAGGTGCTGATCGCCTACGGCTCGGACGCAGAATCGGGCATGTGGTCGAAGGCGATGCGCCTGCGCGGCCAGGTGCCCACGCTCACCACCGTGCTGCGCGTGGCGCCGCACGACGAGGCACCGGGTTCTGCGGGTGCGTTGCCCGAAGGCGTGGCCGAGTTCGACGTGCTGCGCGCCGCGCAACCGAGCGACCGCCTCGTGAGCGGCCGCGACATCGCGCCCACCGACATCGCCGCCTACTTCCACACCGGCGGCACCACGGGCGCGCCCAAGCTCGCGCGCCACAGCCACGGCGCGCAGGTGTTCACCGCCTGGGCCAGCGTGCAGCTCGCGGGCATGAACGAGCAGGGCATCTCGATCAACGGCTACCCGCTGTTCCATGTGGCGGGCGTGCTTCCGGCCTCGCTCTCGTCGCTGTCGGCGGGCGTGGAGGTGATCATTCCGACACCCTCGCTGCTGCGCAACAAGGAGGTGCTGGCCAACTACTGGAAGCTGGTCGAGAAGTACCGCCCGACCTCGCTGTCCGCCGTGCCCACGGTGCTCGCCGCGCTGGCCAACGTGCCGCTGGACGGCGCCGACATCTCGTCCATCACCTACTGCCGCACCGGCGCCGCCGTGCTCGCGCCCGAGCTGGCCGCGCGCTTCGAGCGCCTGTTCGGCCTGCACGTGCACGAGAGCCTGGGCATGACCGAGATGGCCGGCATCTCGACCATCACGCCGCCCGGCGTGAACGGGCCCGCAGGCTGCGTCGGCTTTCGCCTGCCCTATGCGCAGGTGCGCATCGTGGCGCTGGACGAGAACGGCAACGCCAGCGACCGCGAGGTGGCACAGGGCGAGACCGGCATGGTGCTGTTCAAGTCGCCCAACGTGTTCTCGGGTTTCGTCGATCCGGCCGACAACGCCAAGGCCTTCACCGCCGACGGCTGGCTCGCCACCGGCGACCTGGGCTGGATGGACGCCGAAGAGCGGCTGCACCTCACGGGCCGCTCGAAGGACCTGATCATCCGCAGCGGCCACAACATCGACCCCAAGACCATCGAGGACGCACTGGGCGCGCACCCCGCCGTGCAGTTGTGCGCCGCCGTCGGTGCGCCCGATGCCTACGCGGGCGAGCTGCCCGTGATCTTCGCGACGCTGGTGCCCGGCGCCTCGGCCACCGAGGACGAGCTGCTGGCCTTCACCTCCGCGCGCGTCGACGAGGCACCGGCCCGTCCCAAGTGGGTGTCGGTGATCGCCACGATGCCGATGACCAACGTCGGCAAGATCTACAAGCCCGAACTGCGCGCCATGGCCGCGCGGCAGGTGGTGGCGGCCACGGTCGCCGAGGTCTGCGCCGCACTCGGCGTGGGCGATGCAGCCCGGCCGGCAGTGAGCACCGAAGGCGAAAGCCTCGTGCACGTGCAGATCGACGCCGCTGCAACGGGCGCACAAGCCGCTGCATTGCAGGAGCGGCTGCAGAAGGCCCTGGAGCCCCTGCCCTTCAAGACGCGCATCGCGCTGAAGTGACCCCCTGCTTCTTCTTCGACACGATTTTCTGAAACCGAACGGGAGACAAACCATGACCCATCAACCCTCGACCCGCCGCGCCCTGCTGTGCGCGGCAGCATCGACCGCCGCGCTGTTCGCGCTGGCCCCCGCGCATGCGCAGGCGCCCTACCCGAACAAGCCGATCCGCCTCGTCGTGCCCTTCCAGGCCGGCGGCGCGACCGACGTGCTGGCGCGCGTGCTGGGCCAGAAGATGTCGGCCAGCATGGGCCAGCCCATCGTGGTGGACAACAAGCCCGGCGCGGCCGGCATCATCGGCACCGACACGGTCGCCAAGGCCGCGCCCGACGGCTACACCATCGTGCTGTCGCTGAGCAACTCGCTCATGACCAACGAGTTCCTCTACGAGAAGCTGCCCTACGACACGCAGCGCGACCTCACGCTGGTCTACCAGATCGCGATGGCGCCGCTGGTGCTGGTGGTGCACCCCAGCGTGCCCGCCAAGACCGGCCCCGAGCTGCTGAAGTACGTGGCCGCGAACAAGGGCAAGGTCGCCTACGGTTCGTACGGCGTGGGCGCCTACCCGCACCTGGCCGGCGCGCACATGAGCCTCACGCAGCAGGCCGACATGAACCACGTCGCCTACAAGGGCGAGGCGCCGATGGTGCAGGACCTGATCGGCGGCCAGATCCAGATGGCCTACGCGAGCGCGCTCGCGGCCAAGCCGCACATCGACGCGGGCAAGCTCAAGGCCGTCGGCGTGACCGGCGAGCGCCGCATGAGCACGCTGCCCAACGTGCCCACGCTGGCCGAGCAAGGCCTGAAGGACGAGGCCTACCGCGTGACCGGCTGGCTCGCCATTGCAGCGCCCGCCAAGACACCCAAGGCCATCGTGGACCGCATCGCCGACGAAGTGCGCAAGGCGACGCAGCAGCCCGACGTGCGCGAGCGCGTCGCGGCCATGGGCTTCGAGATCAAGGACAGCTCGCCCGAGCTCTTTGCCGCGGCCTGGAAGCAGGAGCGCCCCGTGTGGGAGCGCCTGATCAAGCAGTCGGGCGCCAAGCTCGAGTAACCCCTTTTCCCATTTTTGTCATTCAAGAGGAACAGCCATGAAAGTTCTGGTGCCTGTCAAACGGGTCGTCGATTACAACGTGAAGGTGCGCGTCAAGAGCGACGGCACCGGGGTGGACATTGCCAACGTCAAGATGAGCATGAACCCCTTCGACGAGATCGCTGTCGAAGAAGCGGTTCGGCTGAAGGAAAAGGGCATCGTGACCGAAGTCATCGCCGTCTCCTGCGGTGACGCGAAGTGCCAGGAAACCCTGCGCACCGCGATGGCCATCGGCGCCGATCGCGGCATCCTGGTCGAGACCGCCGAAGAGCTGCAACCTCTCGCGGTTGCCAAGCTGCTGAAGGCGCTGGTCGACAAGGAACAGCCCCAGCTGATCATCCTGGGCAAGCAAGCCATCGACGACGACGCCAACCAGACCGGCCAGATGCTGGCTGCGCTGGCCGACCTGCCCCAAGCCACCTTCGCCTCGAAGGTCGACCTCGCAGCCGACAAGGTCACCGTCGCACGCGAAGTCGACGGCGGCATGGAAACCCTGACGCTCACGCTGCCCGCGGTCATCACGACCGACCTGCGCCTGAACGAGCCGCGCTATGTGACGCTGCCCAACATCATGAAGGCCAAGAAGAAGCAGCTGGACACCTTCAAGCCCGAAGACCTGGGCGTGGACGTCAAGCCCCGCCTGAAGACCCTCAAGGTCAGCGAGCCCCCGAAGCGTGGCGCCGGCATCAAGGTGCCCGACGTTGCCACCCTGGTGGACAAGCTCAAGAACGAAGCCAAAGTGATCTGAGGAAGAAACGAACATGACCGCACTCGTCATTGCCGAACACGACCACGCCAGCATCAAGCCGGCCACCCTCAACACCGTGACCGCCGCGCTGGCTTGCGGTGGCGACGTCCACATCCTCGTGGCCGGTGCCAACGCCGCCGAGGCCGCCAAGGCCGCCGCGCAGATCGCGGGCGTGTCCAAGGTGATCGCTGCCGACAGCGCATCGCTGGCCGAGAACCTCGCTGAAAACGTCGCAGCCCAAGTGCTGACCATCGCCGGCAACTACAGCCACATCCTGTTCCCCTCGACCGCCAACGGCAAGAACGTCGCGCCGCGCGTGGCCGCCAAGCTGGACGTGGCACAGATCTCCGACATCACTTTGGTTGTCAGCCCCGACACCTTCGAGCGCCCGATCTACGCCGGCAACGCCATCGCCACCGTGCAGAGCACCGATGCCACCAAGGTGATCACCGTGCGCACGACCGGCTTCGACGCAGCCGCTGCCACCGGTGGCAGCGCAGCGATCGAAACCGCTGAAGGCGTTGCAGACAGCGGCAAGTCAACCTTCGTCGGCCGTGAAGTCACGAAGAGCGACCGCCCCGAACTGACGGCCGCCAAGATCATCGTCTCCGGTGGCCGCGCGTTGGGCAGCGCCGAGAAGTTCAACGAAGTGATGACGCCGCTGGCCGACAAGCTCAACGCCGGCCTCGGTGCAAGCCGCGCCGCAGTGGACGCAGGCTACGCCCCGAACGACTGGCAAGTGGGCCAGACCGGCAAGATCGTCGCGCCGCAGCTGTACATCGCCGCGGGCATCTCGGGTGCCATCCAGCATCTGGCCGGCATGAAGGACTCGAAGGTCATCGTCGCGATCAACAAGGACGAAGAAGCACCGATCTTCTCGGTGGCCGACTACGGCCTCGTGGCCGACCTGTTCACGGCCGTGCCCGAACTCGTGACCACGCTGTAAGCGGCTGCGACGATGAAGACCCGCATCACCGAACTGCTCGGCATCCGCTACCCCATCATCCAGGGCGGCATGCAATGGGTGGGCCGCGCCGAGCTGGCCGCGGCCGTGTCGAACGCCGGCGGCCTGGGTATTCTCACGGCGCTCACGCAGCCCACGCCCGACGACCTGCGCCAAGAAATCGAGCGCACGCGCACGATGACCGACAAGCCCTTCGGCGTGAACCTCACGATCCTGCCGGCGGTGAAGCCGCCGCCGTACGCCGAGTACGTGCAGGCCATCATCGACAGCGGCGTGAAGATCGTGGAGACCGCGGGCAACAGCCCGAAGGACTTCATCGAGGCCCTGAAGCGCCACGACGTGAAGATCGTCCACAAGTGCACCTCGGTGCGCCACGCGCTCTCGGCCGAGCGCAACGGCGTCGACGCGGTGTCCGTGGACGGCTTCGAATGCGCGGGCCACCCGGGCGAAGACGACGTGCCCGGCCTCGTGCTGCTGCCGGTGGCGGCGCGCAAGCTGCGCATTCCGATCATCGCGTCGGGCGGCATCGCCGACGGCCGCGGCATGGCCGCCGCACTGGCGCTGGGCGCCGAGGGCATCAACATGGGCACGCGCTTCTGCGTGACCCAGGAAGCGCCGATCCACGACAACATCAAGCAGGCGCTGGTGGCCGCGACCGAGCGCGACACCAAGCTGATGTTCCGCACCCTGCACAACACGGCACGCGTGTTCCGCAACGCGATCTCCGAAGAAGTGGTGGCCACCGAACGCCGTCCGGGCGGCTGCGAGTTCGAGGACATCCGCCCCTTGGTGGCCGGTGCACGCGGCCGCGCGGCGCTGGAGTCGGGCGAGGTGCACAACGGCGTGGTCTCGGCCGGCCAGTGCATCGGGCTGATCGACGACATCCCGACCTGCGCGGAACTGCTGGAACGCATGGTGCGCGAGTGCCGTGAGCATCTGGACCTCGCCCGCAGCTGGATGAACTGAAGCTCTGCCGCGCTCCCGCCGACGGGGCGCCTTGCTCCGCGAATGTCCCCCGGGGCTTCGCCCTCCTCCTTGATTTCGCTGCGCAAGGCACCCCATCGACGTGAGCGTTCAAAGCCGCTTCGGACTGGCGCGGCACGGGCCCACGAGGTCCGTGCGCGGCGCATCGCAGAAGCTGCATTTGTTGGCGCTCGCCGAGACTTCGTGCCGCATGAACCGGCCACTTCGCCGGGTTCTTCTCTAGAGTGAATGCCCCTGTCACTCGACACCCCACCAAGGGAAGAAGAAAGGCGCCACACCCCACCCCCTACTGAGATGTTTGAAGGCTGCTTGCCTCGCGGCAGGTTGTCGGTGCGAAAGCAGCGATGCAGATGCGAGGTATCAAAAGGCGACGGCCGAGGTGTTACTAGCACCCCAGCCGTCTAACCAAAAACGTGCAATCACCTCTAAGGAGCGCACATAAATGGCTACCAAGACTATAGCCCGGCCAACTACGCCGGTAGCTCCCGAAGACAATGCCCAAGACCCGGCGGATCTTCTCGAAAACACCCTCTCTCAACTCGAAGCTCTCCTGTGGGTCTGCCACGGGGAAGAGATCGACTGGTGCAGCGGTGACGGGCCTGGACGGCTGGACAACGTGCTTTGGCTTGCGGCTGATCTCGCTCGCAAGGCTGGAGAGCTGTTTCAACTGAGCGAGAAGGCGCGACGCGCAGCGCTTGAGACCGGCGGTTAGCGGCTGGTCTGCGGGCTGCAGGGTTCGCGGCGCGCTCCCCTTCTTGCCAGTGAACTGCCCTTCAACGCGGCTGTTCCGACTACCAGCGGGAAGAAAAGCTGGCAACAAAAGCCGGGGCGATCCAGTTCGCCCTGTGCTGTTAGCCTTACCTGGTCGGCAGGGCCCCTGCCACGCCAACTCCGGCCATCGTGCCCAAAATTTTAGAAGTGAACTCACCATGACCAGCCCGCTGTACAACGCCTCCGTTCCCGTCATGCAGCAGATGCTGCGCGCCCTGTCCGACGTGCTCAAGAAGGCCGAAGACCAGGCGACGCAAAGAAATATCGATCCCAATGCGCTGCTGCAGGCGCGGCTGTTCCCTGACATGTTTCCGCTGGTACGTCAGGTACAGATCGCCGCAGACTTCTCCAAGGGCATTGCCTCCCGCCTGGCGGGTGCCGAGGTGCCGTCCTGGCCCGACACCGAGGTCAGCTTCGCCGACCTGCAATCGTTGATCGCCAAAGCTTTGGCCCATATCGGCTCCTTCAAGCCTGAGCAATTCGATTCCAGCGAGAGCCGCGAGATCGTGTTGCGCCCCGGCACCCCCAAGGAAAAGAAGCTGACCGCAAGCGCATACCTTCTGCACTACGGACTGCCGCAGTTTTTCTTCCACGTGACCACCACCTATGCCATCTTGCGCCACAACGGTATGGAGATCGGCAAGCGCGACTACATGGGTGCCTACTGACCCAAGACAGACAGGCGTTCAGCCACTCTGGCCACTGCCGCTCGAAGTGCAAGCGTGCGGCGTGCTGCCACCGATTCGCGCCTTTGAGCCGCCAATGACGGTCCTCCGAGGGACCTTCATCACCCGATGAAGGCCCCTTGAAGGCGCCACACCAGAGCCTGGGCCTGCCGGCACTCGAACGCGGTGTTCAACGGCCAGCGTACGGCAGCGACGAGTGATGCACGACGATGCGCAGCTTGCCGGCACCGTCCTTCACGAACGTCCAGGTCTTGTCGACCGTGGTGACCTTGCCGTCCGGGTCAGTGAACAGCACGTTACCCAGCGTGCTGGCCACGTCGCCGTGGATGAGCACGGCACTGTTGGCAATCTCGCATTTGGTCCAGCCCTTCAGGGCGAAGCCGGTGTCGTTGGGAAAGGCAGGGTTGCCACCCACGAAGTACGCCAGCGCGCCGTCGCGAGCGGTGCGGAAGGTCTGCGGCGATGTCGTGAGCGTCGGCTTGAACAGCACTGCGCCCAGTTGGTAGGCGTAGGCGCTGTCGATGACCTTCTCGGCCAGCGCCCTGGCGGCCGGCTGCCCTCCGCTGGAATTCGCAGCGCTGATGTCGACCAGCGCCTTGCACCAGGCCTGCTGGGCCCCCAGGACTTCCGCTTCCGTGATGCTCCGGTCGACGACTTTCTCCTTGGCGGCGACCGGCAAGATGGCCCCGACGATCAGGAGGCTGGCGATGGCGCTGGGAATGAATTTTTTCATTTGGGTCTCCAATTGAAGTAGTTGGATACCGGAGCGGCCGGGTGGGTCGAGCCGAGACCCAAAGTGCATCCATACGATATGCACAAGGCATGATGCGCCAGCTGATTTGCTCTGAGTAAAAGATGCAAATGAAATGAATGGTTGTGCATTCGCGAGACAGCCAGGCGTGCAGGCCTGTCTCGTGGGACAGGTGTCGAACGAAAGCCATCCTCTCGGTCTGCACCAGAATTTCCTCCGATCTGCGAAGACCTCATCACATGCAACAACGTTTTCTGAATGCCTTGCTGGTTGCCCTCATCGCCAGCTTCGGCATCTCTGGCGATCCGGCACGCGCCCAAGCCCAAACGACGCCCAAGGTGCAGCCCGGCGAGGGGCGGCCTTACGAGGTTGTCGACAGCGAGGTATGGGACGTGCCCGATCCGGTTTCAGGCCGCGGCTACCAAGTCTTCATTGCTTTGCCGCCGTCCTATGCGAAGCAGCCGCGGCAGCGCTACCCCGTGCTGTATGTGACTGACGCCGACTACGCTTTCCCGATCGTCCGGCAGTTGGGGCGCCGCCTGAACGTTGAAGGGCCTCAGATCGAGGAATTCATCCTCGTCGGTCTGTCTTACGCAAAGGGCGAGGACGGCGCAGTCAGCCGCCAGCGCGACTACACACCGACACCGAACGGCCCCAGCACCGCGCCTGCCAATGCGGTCCACGGTCAGGCGCGCGCCTATCAAGAATATCTGCGCAACCAGGTCAAGCCGTTCATCGCCGCTCGCTACCGGGCCGACCCGGCCAGAGCAATCTTTCTCGGTCACTCCTACGGCGCCCTGCTTGGGATGCAGATCCTTTTCACCGAGCCCGGCTTGTTCAACGGCTATATCCTCGGCAGCCCATCTCTCTGGTACGACAAACGACATGCCTTGAAGCTCGAAGCGAGCTACGCCAAACAGAATCGGGACCTGAAGGCGAATGTCTATCTTTATGTCGGCGCCTATGAGGCGCTGCGCAAAGGTGTTCGGCGCTACAACCAGACGGTAGACATGGTTGCCGACAACCAGACGCTGGAGACGACGCTACAGAGCAGAAAGTACCCAAGCTTGAAGCTGAAGTCAGCGGTCCTGAACGACGAGGACCATCTCACCGTCGCGCCGCGTGGCTTTACGCAGGGCATGAAGTATCTGCTCTCGGCGCACTGACAAATCACAGCGAGACGATGCAGCCGGGCGATCACTTGACATGAATTCTGGGTGAGAACTTTGCCATCGGCGAGCTCGCCTCGCACGTCGGCATGCCAGCCAAATACCGCGCCATCGTGTCGATGTCCGTCTCTGAAAGGGTCGTGCCGTTAGTCGCACCGTATCCGGGCTATCGACCGAAAACTTCCAGTCACTGCATGGCCAGGTCCAGACCCATCCAATTGCAAAATTCAAAGGTGAGGAAGAGCACGAGGAACGCAGAAGCGACGAACGCCCCGCCCACCTTGATGGATGTCAGTACCACTGCAGCTGTCTTTTGATTCTTGTCCTTCTGTCCCCGTTCGTAATGCCACTTGACGGCTAAATACATGCCCACGCTGAGCACGAGAATCTTGAAAATAACAAAAGAGATAGGGATTGAATTCATGATTGAAGGGATATCAATGGTGACAGACGGCGAAGTGCCCGAGTGCGGCGAGTAGCTCAATAGACCGATGAAGAAACGGACAATCAATCAATCAATCTAACGAAACGGTTGCGGTCAGCTAAATGGGCGTCCGCAAGACGCCTCGAAAGGCGGAGCAGTCTGCCTGCACCACAGAAGCACTCTCATCGTGCTGTCGAGTGTTCATCTTCCAGGCTGATACGTACAGAACCAGATCAGCTGAAAATTCTCGTATCAGATGCAAGGAGGCCGGTAGTCGCGCCGGGGCGGGTCGACGTCTGATATGACAATCTCTGGAGCGGTCCAGAACGACCGTATCAGAAAGAGATGCCCATGAACCGCTACGAGAAGCTTGCCGACAACATCGCTCAGCGTATTCGCGCGGGTAGCCTGAAGGCGAACGATCGCCTTCCCTCCGTGCGCGAACTGAAGTCGCAAATGGGCATCAGCGCGTCCACCGTGTTCTCTGCTTACTACCTGCTGGAGGCGCAAGGGCTTGTCGAAGCGCGGCAGCGGTCGGGATACTTCGTTCGAGCAGGCGCGGAAATGCCGACCAACGAACTCGCCGCCAGCGAGCCTGTCCTGCGGTCCATGTCGGTCGACGTCTCGTCGCTTGTCTTTCAGGTCCTTGCACAGGCTCGCGAGCGCGATATGGTCCCGCTCGGCTCGGCCTTTCCGTCGCCAGAGCTGTTTCCCTTCGAGCAACTTGCCGCCGGCCTGACGCGAGCGCTCAAGCGGATGGATCCTTGGCAGACCGTCGAAGATTTGTCTCCAGGAAACGCCCAATTGCGCCATCAGATCTCCCTGCGTTACGGCAGCGTCGGGATGGATGTTCCTGCGTCTGAACTGGTCATCACCAGCGGGGCGATGGAAGCACTCAATCTTGCGCTCGAATCGGTGACGCAGCCAGGCGACCTCGTGGCGATCGAAACGCCAACCTTTTATGGTGCGTTGCAGGCATTGGAGCGGCGCGGTCTTCGCGCGGTCGAGGTTGAGACCCACCCGCGAACAGGCGTAGATCTCGACTCTCTTGCTCGCGTGATCGACCAGCATCCGGTGAAGGCCTGCTGGTTCATGCCGACCTTCCAGAATCCAATGGGCTGCACCATGAGCGACGCAGCCAAAGAGCAACTGGTCAGCATGCTCGCCGCCCGCGCCATACCGCTGATCGAAGACGACGTGTACGGCGAGCTCGCGCATGGGGCTCGGAGACCGCCACCAGCCAAGGCCTGGGACCGGGATGGCTGGGTGCTGCACTGCAGTTCTTTCTCGAAATCCCTGGCACCCGGATATCGCATCGGTTGGGTAGCGGGCGGTCGCTTTGCCGCCACTTTGGGTCGCAACAAGTTGATGAGCTCGCTGGCGACGGCACTCCCCTCGCAACTGGCGTTGCAGGAGTACCTGCAACACAAGAGTTTCGATCGCCACCTGCGCGCCCTGCGGCATTCGCTCAGCCGCCAGCAGGCTGCATGCTTGCGATTTATCGATCGATACTTTCCGACTGGAACGCGGGTCACGCGCCCCGAGGGTGGCTATTTCCTGTGGCTCGCGCTGCCAGAAGGTGTCGACTCGCTCGCACTGCACCAGGACGCTCTTCGGCTCGGCATAGGCGTAGCGCCGGGCCATTTGTTTTCAGCCGACCGCCGATACACCCGGCACCTGCGCATCAACTACGGGTATCTCGGCGACCCGCGCTTGGAAGGGGCTATCAGGAGTCTTGGAGATCTCGCCAACGCGCAGCTGAAATCTACAACCGGAAATTCGGGGCCAATCTTCGAGGAACGTTTGTCGAGACCCTAGTTCGCGTCCATGCAGGTCGAGGTCCGCCGCCTTCGACTGACTCTCAACGTCACGCGCGCCGCTTCTGTCCAGTCGCGGCTTAAAGAACCCGCAGCACCTCAAACTGCTGTCGGATTGGAGCGACCTGTATCGACACCTCATCACCCTCGCATTTGCCCAGCATTGCCCGACCCAAAGGGGCTTCGCTGCTGATGACCTGAACCAGCTGAGTGCCGCTGACCAACGTCATGCTGCCCCCATCCGGGCCGAGAAAGAGCTGTTGCTGCTTGTCGTCGGAATCGACCAGGCAGACCAACGCGCCGAGCCGTATTCCTATGCTGGCGTCGTAGGGACGCGGGCGGAATTGGCGCCAATTGGCCATCGCCTGGCGTATGGCTTCGGCGCGCCGAGCTTGGCCGGTGGCCAGGTAGGCGGCTTCGAGTCCCAATGTGTCGTACTTGTTTTCGGCGATGTTCTCTTCGTGAGTCGCCGTTTCATGGGCTGCTCGCACTGCCTGTTCGGCTTGCAGCAGGTCTTCGGCGAGCCGTTCCAGCACCTGCTGTTGCAGCAAGAATTTATCCATGACGAAAGGTCGGTATCTCAAACAAGCGAGGGGCAGGTTTTGATTATGAAGGGCTCCAGAAGCCTTCGACGCTTCTGTTGGCTGCAGGTTGACTTCAGCAATGGGCCCGAAGGCGACGGTCAGACGTCGTGACTGAAAGACAGCTCGCAGTCTGACGCGAACATTGAACGCAGTCATGCCAATGTCGACCACGACCGACACCAGTCCTTCGGACTTCTGCTTGTCCCCCGTCCGTCTCTGGCGAAAGCTCAGCAGTACGCCCCCGCACATCCATCCGCCATCCACCACAGCGGTCGAACCGCCAACGCCACAGCCGCACTCATCATGCGCAGGGCATCGGGTGCTCCCCGCAGCGAAATCAAGGAGGAGCCGAAAGCGGGGGACATTCGCGGAGGGGAGTACCCGGTGTCCTGTGCACGCGCCCCCGACAACAGCGCCCCGAACAAGGGCCGCAAAGAGGCAGTCAACCAGCCGCCACAGCTAAGGAAACCCCCGATATATGAATGGTCATTGACCCCCTAGCATCGAGCGCTGCTCGCCTGTCAAGGTGTACGGATCGCGTCCCGGCGTCCGCCCGGTGACCTGGCGCCTGCCTCAGCTGCCCTTTCCTGCGATGACAACTCCTCCCGAGTCCGGCCCCACGCTGGACGCCGCCAGTCCCCTCCCCCCCGACATCGAAGCCGCCGACGAACCCACCAAGGTTCCCCTCGCCATCGAAGACTGGCTCACGGTCCTCATCATGGGCGCGCTGGCGCTCATCACCTTCGCCAACGTCATCGTGCGCTACTTCACCGACTCGTCGTTCGCGTGGACGGAAGAGTTCTCGGTGTTCCTGATGATCATGCTGGCGCTGGTGGCCGGCTCGGCCGCCGTGGCGCGCGACCGGCACATCCGCATCGAGTATTTCTCGGAGAGCGGCTCCATGGCGCGGCGCAAGCGCCTGGCCCAGTTCGGCGCGCTGATGATCGCCATCTTGTTCGCGCTGATCGGCGCGCTCAGCATCCGCATGGTCTGGGACGACTACCGCTTCGAGGAAACCACGCCCGGCATCGGCCTGCCGGCCTGGTGGTATTCGATCTGGCTGCCCATCGTGTCGTTCGCGATCGCGGGGCGCGCCATCGGACTCATGGTCCGCCGTGGCCGCAAGACGAACTACAAGTCTGACGACAACAACAGCAACAAGGGCGACGCCAAGTGATCGCCACCCTGCTCTTCGTCGCCTTCGTGCTCATGATGCTGGTGGGCGTGCCCATCGGCGCCGCGCTCGGCCTGGCGGGCGCGGCCTGCATCGCGCTGGCCAACGCCGACGCCCAATGGTTCGGCCTGCTGGCCGTGCCGCAGAACTTCTACGCCGGCCTGGGCAAGTACCCGCTGCTGGCGATTCCGATGTTCGTGCTGGTCGGCTCGATCTTCGACCGCTCGGGCGTGGCGCTGAGGCTGGTCAACTTTGCCATCGCCATCGTGGGCCGCGGCCCCGGCATGCTGCCGCTGGTGGCGATTGCGGTGGCGATGTTCCTGGGCGGCATCTCGGGCTCGGGCCCGGCCAACGCCGCCGCCGTGGGCGCGGTGATGATCGCGGCCATGAGCCGCGCCGGCTATCCGGCCGCCTACTCGGCCAGCGTGGTGGGCGCCGCGGCGGCCACCGACATCCTGATTCCGCCCTCGGTCGCGTTCATCGTGTACTCGGTGCTGGTGCCCGGCGCCTCGGTGCCGGCGCTGTTCGCGGCCGGCATGATCCCCGGCGTGATGGCCGGCCTGGCGCTGATGATTCCGGCCGTGTGGCTGGCGCGCAAGCACAAGATGGGCGCGCTCGAATCGACGCTGCCGCGCCCGCCGTTCTGGAAGAGTTTTCGCGAAGCGATCTGGGGCCTGGCGGCGCCGGTGCTCATTCTGGGCGGCATGCGCGCGGGCTGGTTCACGCCGACCGAGGCGGCCGTGGTCGCCGTGTTCTACGGCCTGTTCGTGGGCATGTGCATCCACCGGACGATCAAGGTGCGCGACCTGTTCGTGATCTTGCGCGAGTCGGGCGAGCTGTCGGCGGTGATCCTGCTGGTGGTGTCGCTGGCGGGCATCTTCGCGTACTCGCTCTCGACGCTGGGCGTCATCGATCCGGTCACGCGCGCCATCGTGAATTCGGGGCTGGGCGAGTACGGCATCCTGGCGCTGCTGATCCTGCTGCTGATCACCGTGGGCATGTTCCTGGACGGCGTGTCGATCTTCCTGATCTTCGTGCCGCTCTTGCTGCCCATCGTGCAGCACTACAAGTGGGACCCGGTGTGGTTCGGCGTGATTCTCACGCTGAAGGTGGCGCTGGGCCAGTTCACGCCGCCGCTGGCCGTCAACCTCATGGTCTCGTGCCGCATCGCCAAGGTGCGCATGGAAGAAACCGTGCAGTGGGTGGGCTGGATGCTGTTCTCGATGTTCGTGGTGATGGTGCTGGTGATCGCCTTCCCCGAACTCGCGCTCTGGCTGCCGCGCAAGCTGGGCTACTGATTTTTTCGATCCATCGACAGACCAAGAGGAGACCTCTCTCATGAAATTCCGCCGCACCCTGCTGGGCCTTGCCGCCGTGGCCGCCACGCTCGGCCTGTTCTCGACCGGCGCGATGGCGCAGGCCACCTACAAGCCCGAGTACAAGATGTCGCTGGTGCTGGGCCCGCCCACGCCGTGGGGCCAGGCCGGGAAGATCTGGGCCGACCTCGTGAAGGAACGCACCCAGGGCCGCATCAACATCAAGCTGTACCCGGGCGTGTCGCTCATTCAAGGCGACCAGACGCGCGAGTTCAGCGCGCTGCGCCAGGGCGTGATCGACATGGCGGTGGGCTCGACCATCAACTGGTCGCCACAAGTGAAGCAGCTCAACCTGTTCTCCATGCCCTTCCTGATGCCCGACTACGCGGCCATCGACGCGCTCACGCAGGGCGAGGTGGGCAAGGACATGTTCAAGACGCTCGACAAGGCCGGCGTGGTGCCGCTCGCCTGGGGCGAGAACGGCTTCCGCGAGATCACCAACTCGAAGAAGCCCATCAAGTCGCCGGCCGACATCAAGGGCATGAAGATCCGCGTGGTGGGCTCGCCCATCTACTCCGACATGCTCACCGCGCTGGGCGCCAACCCCACGCAGATGAGCTGGGCCGACGCGCAGCCTGCGCTCGCCAGCGGCGCGGTCGACGGCCAGGAGAACCCGCTGTTCCTGTTCACCGTGCTCAAGATGCACACGGTGGGCCAGAAGTTCGTCACCACCTGGGGCTACGTGGCCGACCCGCTGGTGTTCGTCGTGAACAAGGAAATCTGGGCCTCGTGGACGCCGGCCGACCAGGCCATCGTGCGCCAGGCCGCGCTCGATGCCGGCAAGCAGGAAATCGCCATCGCGCGCAAGGGCCTGGTCGAAGCCGACAAGCCCGTGCTGAAAGACATCGCGGCCATGGGCGTGACGGTGACCAACCTCACCCCGGCCGAGCGCGACGCCTTCGTGAAGGCCACGCGCCCGGTGTACGACAAGTGGAAGTCGACCGTCGGCGTCGACCTGGTGGCCAAGGCCGAGAAGGCCATCGCCGCGCGCGCGAAGTAAGCAGCCGCACATCGCCGTCCGTGGATCGGGGGCGGCATGACAATGTCGCCATGCACACCCTGATCATCGACACGGACCCCGGCGCGGACGACGTGATCGCGCTGCTGTTCGCCCTGGCGGCGCCCGAATCGCTGGCGATTCAGGCGCTGACCACGGTGGCGGGCAATGTTCCCCTGGCCAAGACCTCGCGCAACGCGCGCCTGGCCTGCGAATGGGCCGGACGGCCGGAGCTTCCGGTCTACGCCGGCGCCGAACGGCCCCTGCAGCGCACACCGATCTACGCCGCCAACATCCACGGCCGAGAGGGCCTCACCGGCGTGGCCGTGCACGAGCCCGCCGTGCCGCTGGCCGAAGGCCATGCCGTCGACTATCTCGTTCGTACGCTGCGCGCCGCGCCCGAGCGCAGCGTGACGCTCGCCATGCTCGGCCCGCAGACCAACCTCGCACTCGCGCTCGAACAGGCGCCCGACATCGTGCGCGGCCTGCGCGAGCTGGTGCTCATGGCCGGCGCGCACTTCAACGGCGGCAACATCACGCCGGTGGCGGAGTTCAACGTTTTCGCCGACCCGCATGCGGCCGAGGCGGTGCTGAAAAGTGGCGTGCCGATCACCATGCTGCCGCTGGACGTGACGCACAAGATCCTCACGAGCGAGGCGCGCATCGCGCGGCTGCGCCAGCTGGGCAACCGCGCGGGCGCGATCGTCGCCGACATCCTCGACGCCTACGCGCCGCAGGAGATGGCCCACTACGGCATGCGCGGCGGCCCGGTGCACGACGCCACCGTGACGGCCTACCTGCTGCGGCCGGACCTGTTCCAGGGCCGCCGCATCCACGTCGAGATCGACAGCCGCGAAGGCATGGGCTTCGGCCAGACCGTGGCCGACTGGCACGGCAGCCTGAAGCGGGCCGCCAATGTGCACTGGGTCATCGATGGCGATGCGCAGGGCTTCTTCGACCTGCTGACGGAGCACATCGCGCGGCTGCCCTGAGCCTCAAGCCAAGCCCCATGAAAAAAGCCACGCTGCGGACAGCGTGGCTTTTTTTTGGAGCGCCGCAGCGAATCAGTGCTGCAGGATCTTGTTGAGGAAGTCCTTGGTGCGCGGCTGACGGTTTTCCGGGTGGTTGAAGAACTCGTCCTTCGGGCAGTCTTCGAGGATCTTGCCGCCCACGTCGATGAAGATCACGCGGCTCGCGACCTTGCGGGCGAAGGCCATTTCGTGCGTGACCACCATCATGGTCATGCCTTCCTTGGCCAGGCTCACCATCACGTCGAGCACTTCGCCGACCATCTCGGGGTCGAGCGCCGAGGTGGGTTCGTCGAACAGCATCACGATCGGGTCCATGCTCAGCGCACGGGCGATCGCCACGCGCTGCTGCTGGCCGCCCGACAGCTGGCCCGGGAACTTGTCCTTGTGCGCCATCAGGCCCACGCGGTCGAGCATCTTGAGGCCGCGGGTCTTGGCTTCGTCGGGCGTGCGGCCCAGCACCTTGATCTGCGCGATCGTGAGGTTCTCGGTCACCGACAGGTGCGGGAACAGCTCGAAGTGCTGGAACACCATGCCGACCTTGGAGCGCAGCTTGGGCAGGTTGGTCTTGGGGTCGTGCAGCGGAATGCCGTTGACGGTGATCTCGCCCTTCTGGAAGGGCTCGAGCGCGTTCACGGTCTTGATGAGCGTGGACTTGCCGGAACCCGACGGACCGCACACCACCACCACGTCGCCCTTGGAGATGTTCACCGAGCAGTCGTTGAGCACCTGCACCGGGCCGTACCACTTGGAGACGTTCTTGATTTCAATCATTTTTTCGGACATTTGTTTCTCTCCGGTTCAGTTCAGCCAACTCGATCAGCGAATGATGGCGATTTTCTTGTGCAGGCGCTTCACCAGCCAGGAAAGGGCGTAGCACATGGCGAAGTACACGACCGCCGCCAGCAGGTAGGCCTCGATCGGACGGCCGAAGTTCTTGCCGGCCGTTTCAAAGCCCTTGAGCATGTCGTAGGCACCGATGGCGTAGACCAGCGAGGTGTCCTGGAACAGGATGATGGTCTGCGTGAGCAGCACCGGCAGCATGTTGCGGAAGGCCTGCGGCAGCACCACCAGGCGCATGTTCTGGCCGTAGGTCATGCCCACCGCCTGGCCCGCGTTCACCTGGCCGCGCGGGATCGACTGGATGCCCGCGCGCATGATCTCGCTGAAGTAGGCCGCCTCGAACGCCACGAAGGTGATCACCGCCGAAATCTCGGAGCGGTAGTTCGAGCCGAGCGAACCGAACATCGAATAGAACGACGCCGGCACCAGCAGGAAGAACCACAGGATCACCATCACCAGCGGGATGCTTCGCATGCCGTTGACGTACAGGGCCGCGGGCGCATCGAGCCACTTCTTGCCCGACAGGCGCATGAGCGCCAGGATCGTGCCGAAGATCACGCCACCAATGGTGGCCACCACCGTCAGCATGATGCTGAAGTAGAAGCCCTTGATGACGAAGTTGCTGATGACGTCCCAGTTGTAGAAGGACAGGTCGAGATTCATCATGTCAGTGTCCTCCGCCGCCAGCGCTGGCCGAGACGATGAAGCCCGGCACGCGGGTCTTCTTCTCGATGAACGCCATGAGCCGGTTGATGGCCAGGGCCGACACCACGTAGCACGCCGTCACCGCCAGGTAGACCTCGATGCCGCGCGAGGTTTCTTCCTGCGCCTGCATGGCGAACATGGTGAGTTCGGTGACCGACACGGCGAACGCGACGGACGAATTCTTGAAGATGTTCATCGTCTCGCTCGTGAGCGGCGGGATGATGATGCGGTACGCCATCGGCAGGATCACGTAGCGGTAGTACTGCGCGGTGGTGAAGCCCACCGCCATGCCCGCGTAACGCTGGCCCTTGGGCAGCGCCTGGATGCCGGAGCGCACCTGCTCGGCGATACGCGCCGAAGTGAAGAAGCCCAGTGCCAGCACCACGAGGATGAAGCTCGGCACGCCCTTCATCACGGGAACCAGCGCCGGAATCACGTGGTACCAGAGGAAGATCTGCACCAGCAGCGGGATGTTGCGAAAGAGCTCCACCCATGCATTGCCGAAGCGCACGAGCCACGGACTGTCGGGCAGCGTGCGGATGATGCCGATCAGCGAGCCCAGCACCAGCGCGACGATCAGCGCCAGCAGCGCGACCGACACCGTCCAGCCCCAGGCCGAGAGCATCCATTGCAGGTAGCTCGGATATTCCCCCCCGGGGTCTTGCAGGAAGACCTGCCAATCCCAGTTTCCCATGTGTGTTTACTCCTTCAGCTTCTTTTCGAAAAACCGTCCCTTGAAAAGAAACGCCCACCGCGAAAGGTGGGCGTCCATTCACGCAGCGACGCGCGCTTATTCCTTGGTGACGTACTCTTCGGCCGGCTTGTCGTTCGGGTTGGCCCACGCGTTCTTGGTGGCTTCGCCCAGCGGCAGGTTGATGGTCACGTTGGCCGGGGGAATCGGCTTGAGGAACCACTTGTCATACAGCTTGGCGAGTTCGCCCGACTTGGCCTGAGCCTTGATGCTGTCGTCCACGGCCTTCTTGAAGGCCGGATCGTCCTTGCGAATCATGATGGCGATGGGTTCCACGGCCAGCACGTCGTTCAGGATCTTGTAGTCCTTGGGCGACTTCGACTTGGCGGCCAGGGCAGCCAGGATCGAGCCGTCCATCACGAAGGCGTCGGCACGGCCGGTTTCCAGCAGCAGGAAGCTGTCGGAGTGGTCCTTGCCGTAGACCTCCTTGAAGGTCAGGTTCTCGGCGCGCTTTTGCTTGCGCACGGTCTGCAGCGGCGTGGTGCCGGTGGTGGTGGCGACCGTCTTGTCCTTCAGGTCGGCCAGCGAGTTGATGCCCGAGTTGGCCTTGACGACGATCTTGGTTTCTTCGACGTAGGTGGTCACGCCGAAAGCCACGTCCTTCTGGCGGGTGGCGTTGTTGGTGGTGGAGCCGCACTCGATGTCCACGGTGCCGTTCTGCACGAGGGGGATGCGGTTCTGCGAAGTCACGGGCTGGTACTTGACTTCGAGCTTCTTGCCGGCGGCCTTCTCCAGGTCCTTGATGATGTTGGCGCAGACGTCGTAGTGGAAGCCGGTGTACTGGCCATTGCCGAGCGTGTACGAAAGGCCGGAGGACTCACGCACGCCTTCGGTGATGGTGCCCGAGGCCTTGATCTTGGCCAGGGTGTCATTGGCCTGCGCGAAGGCGCCGCTGGTGGCGAGCGCTGCGACAGCCAATGCCAATACTTGTTTTTTCATACGAAAAGCTCCTGAGGGTGACTGAAACAAATAGAACGAAATTCTAGACACTCGCATTTTGCGGGATACCCGGACCAACCCGGTGCATTCCACGGGCATCGCCGCCCGCCTCGCACCGGCCGCGCCCATCGGGGCGCCAGCCTGGTGCAATCCAGACATTTCGCATTGTCCGACTTTCACTAAGCAGCCTTTGTGCCCGGCATTCGGGCGGCTGTGCGTGGCGCAAGCAGCGACCGGCGATCCCCGGCGTGCGACGGCCGAAAAAAACTGCCGCGACTGTAGTGGCGCCGTGGCCGGGCCGCCAATGCTGATTGCGGGGGGTCGTATGCGTGGTGCTTATAGATTGTGCAGTGCACAAATCTGCCCGCCGTTCACGCTCGTTCAGTGCGGCGGCTGGGTCCCGACCAGGTACGACCAGAGCGCGTCGGCCGTGCGCTTGGGCTGCATGCTTTCCGACAACCCGGCCCGTGCCGCCGAGCGGCCGGCGCCGCCCTTCACCGGGACCGGCGCGGTGGGCCGCTCGCGGTAGGCGCGGATTTCCATCTTGGCCTCGAGGCTGTCGATCTCGGGCGGCAGCGCGCTCACCAGCTTGCGCGCCTTGATCTCCTTGCGCACCGCGCTTTGTGGCAGGAAGGCGATGCCGTGGCCTTCGAGCGCCATCACCTTCAGGCCTTCGGCCATGTCGGTCTCGTAGACACGATCGAGGTGGATGGCCGTGCCCGACTCTTTGAGCAACTGGTCGACCACGCGCCCGAGGTACGCGCCCGGCGCGTAGCCCAGGTAGGGCAGCGGCTGGCCCGGGCGGCCCGGCAGCCGGTAGCGCGGCGCGCCCTCGGCATCGGCCTTGACCCAGGGGGCGACGGTTTCTTCGCCCAGGCTGACCATCTCGTACTTGTTGGCATCGAGCTGCAGCGGCTGCGAGGGGTGGTGGTAGGCAATGAGCAGGTCGCAGCTGCCCTCGACCAGCCGCAGCACCGCGTCATGCACGTTGAGCGCGATGAGGCGGCTCTTGATGGGCCCGAAGTGCTCGCGCAGGCTGGTGACCCACGAGGGAAAGAAGGTGAAGGCCAGCGTGTGCGGCACGGCGATCTCGATCACGTCCTGGCCGGCGGCCGAGTGCCCGCGCAGCATGGCGCGCGTGCTCTGCAGCGACTGCAGCATCTCGATGGCCTGGCTGTACAGCGTCTGGCCCGCGGGCGTGAGGCGCGTGGGGTAGGAGCTGCGGTCGACCAGGTCGGTGCCGGCCCATCCCTCGAGCGCCTGGATGCGCCGCGAGAACGCCGGCTGCGTCACGTGCCTCAACTGGGCCGAGCGGCTGAAGCTGCGGGTTTCCGCCAAGCTGATGAAGTCTTCGAGCCACTTTGTTTCCATACGCGGCGATTATGCGAGCGCCGCGCCATACTGGGCGCCCCCTCCTTTTCCCGCATGCGCCATGCCTTTCGACGACCTGCCTGACCTCAGCGCCACCGAACTTTCGCGCAAGATCGCGGCCCGCGACGTGTCCTGCCGCGAGGTGATGCAGGCGTCGCTCGCCCGCATCGACGCGCTCAACCCGCGCTTCAACGCCATCGTCTCCCTGCGCGACCCCGCGCAGCTGCTGGCCGAGGCCGACGAGCGCGACGCCGAGCTGGCGCGCGGCGAACGGCGCGGCTGGATGCACGGCTTTCCGCTGGCCGTGAAAGACCTGAGCCATGCCGCCGGCCTGCCAACCTCGATGGGCTCGCCGCTGTCGCCGCGCTCGCCCGCGCGCACCGACAGCCTGCATGTGGCGCGCATGCGCGCGGCCGGCGCCATCGTCATCGGCAAGACCAACACGCCCGAGTTCGGCCTCGGCTCGCACACCTACAACACGGTGTTCGGCATCACGCGCAACGCCTACGCGCCCGAGCGCAGCGCGGGCGGCAGCAGCGGCGGCGCGGCCGTGGCGCTGGCCCTGGGCATGCTGCCCGTGGCCGACGGCAGCGACATGATGGGATCGCTGCGCAACCCCGCCGCCTTCAACAACGTGATCGGCCTGCGCCCCTCGCGCGGCCGCGTGCCCGGCGACCCGGAGCAGGAACTCTTCTTCCAGCAGCTGGGCTGCGAGGGCCCGATGGGCCGCACCGTGGAAGACACGGCCCGGCTGCTGGCCGTGCAGGCGGGTTTCGACACGCGCGTGCCGCTGTCGTCGCCGCACGCCCTGCCCTCGCCCGACGACCTGCAGCTGGACGGCGACGGCCGCGGCCTGCGCATCGGCTGGCTCGGCAGCCTCTGGCCCGAGCTGCCGCTGGCGCCGGGCGTGCGCGAACTCGGCGAGCAGGCGCTCGACACCTTCCGCACCATCGGCTGCGAAGTCGAGCCCTGCACGCTCGACGTGCCGCGCGAGCACAACTGGAGCGCCTGGCTCCGATTGAGGCAACTGCTGGTGGGCGGCAAGCTCGGCGCCTACCTGAGCGACCCGAAGCTGTTCGCCCAGCTCAAGCCCGAGGCGCAGTGGGAGATCGAGCAGAGCCGGCACCTGGACGCCGCCTCGCTGTACCAGGCCTCGCACTACCGCTCGAACGTGTACCGCGCGTTCCTGAAGCTCTTCGAGCGCTTCGACTTCGTGCTCGCGCCGACCGCGCAGGTGTTCCCGTTCGACGCCGAGCTGCACTGGCCGGCCGAGGTGAACGGCGTGAAGAGCGACACCTACCACCGCTGGATGGAGATCGTCACGCCCTTCACGCTGGCGGGCCTGCCCACGCTGAACGTGCGCGCGGGCTTCGGCGACGGCGGGCTGCCGATGGGCCTGCAGCTGGCCGGGCCGATCCATGCCGACCTCGAGGTGCTGCGGCTGGGCCATGCCTACGACCAGGCCTGCGGCTGGGCGGCGCGGCGCCCGCCGGCCCTGTCCTGATCAGATCGGCGTGAGCACGCCGCGCCCCGCGAAGTGCCCTTGGGCGTTCGCGAGGAAGTGGTCCACCGACTTCTGCGTGGCCTCGGGCGACCAGCCCGCCATGTGCGGCGTGAGCAGCACGTTGTCCAGGCCGATGAGCGGTTCGGGGCGCTTGGGTTCGCTCTCGTACACGTCCAGGCCCGCGCCCGCGATGCGGCGCTCGCGCAGCGCCTTCGCCAGTGCCTCCGTGTCGACCACGCTGCCGCGGCCGATGCTCACGAGGTAGCCCTGCGGCCCCAGCGCATCGAGCACCTCGGCGTTGACCAGGTGCTTGGTCGCCGGCCCGCCCGGCGCGGCCAGCACCAGGAAGTCGGCCCAGGTGGCGAGCGACTTCAGGTCGTCGAAGTAGCGGTGCGTGGCGCCTTCGCGCGGCTTGCGGTTGTGATAGCCGATGGCCATGTCGAAGGCGGCGGCGCGCTTGGCGATCTTCTGGCCGATGGTGCCCAGCCCCAGGATGCCGAGCTTCTTGCCCGACACGTTCGGCGGCTGCGGAATGGCTTCGCGCCACACGCCTTCGCGGCACAGCCGGTCGAGCGTGCGGAACTCGCGCACGATGCTGATCAGCAGGCCGAAGGCGTGGTCGGCCACGCAGTCGTCGTTGGTGCCGGCGCCGTTGGCGGTGGCGATGCCGCGTGCGCGCGTGACCTCGAGCGGCACGCCTTCGTAGCCCGCGCCCATGCAGCAGACCAGCTCGAGCGCCGGCATGGCGTCGATCTCGGCGGGCGTGAGGCCGATGACGCCGATGGTCAGCACCGCGCGGAACTTGGCGCCGTGCTCGGCGATGGCGGCGGCGCGCTGCGCATCGCCGAAGGCGTAGGTCATGTCGTAGACCTCGGCAATCTGGGCCTGGTGGGCGCTCGAGAGGCTGTTGAGCACCAGCAGGGGAATCTTGGTCGACACGTCTGAACTCCTGGGGTCGGTGAAAAGAAAGAAGGGGTGAATGATCGGGCTAGAGCATCGGCACTGCTTCGCTCTTCTGCAAAGCCCACATCTGGGCATAGCGGCCCTGCTGCGCGAGCAGATCGGCGTGCGTGCCGCGCTCGACGATCACGCCCGATTCGAGCACCAGGATCTCGTGCGCCTCGACCACGGTCGAGAGGCGGTGCGCGATGACCAGCGTGGTCTTGCCCTGCGCGGCGCTGCGCAGCTCGGACTGGATCGCGCGTTCGTTGGCCGAGTCGAGCGCCGAGGTGGCCTCGTCGAAGATCACGATCGGCGGGTTCTTCAGCAGCGTGCGCGCGATGGCCACGCGCTGCTTCTCGCCGCCCGACAGCTTCAGGCCGCGCTCGCCCACCGTCGTCTCGTAGCCCTTGGGCGTGGCCGAGATGAAGTCGTGGATGCGCGCAGCGCGCGCCGCGCCTTCGACCTCCTCGCGCGTCGCGCCGGGGCGGCCGTAGGCGATGTTGTATTCGACCGTGTCGTTGAACAGCACCGTGTCCTGCGGCACGATGCCGATGGCACGGCGCACGCTGGACTGCTGCACGGCGCGGATGTCTTCGCCGCCGATGGTGATGCGGCCCTGCTGCACGTCGTAGAAGCGGTACAGGAGGCGCGCCAGCGTCGACTTGCCCGAGCCCGAGGGGCCGACCACGGCCACGGTCTTGCCGGCCGGGATCTCGAAGCTCACGTGCTTGAGGATCGGGCGATCGGGCTCGTAGGCGAAGCTCACGTCCTCGAAGCGGATGGTCGAGTCGGTGCCCGCCAGCGGCTGCGCGCCGGGCGCATCGCGCACCTCGCGCTCCTTCTCCATCAGCACGAACATCTTGTCCAGGTCGGTCAGGCTCTGCTTGATCTCGCGGTAGATCACGCCCAGGAAATTGAGCGGAATGTAGAGCTGGATCATGAAGGCGTTGACCATCACCAGGTCGCCCAGCGTCATGCGCCCTTCGACCACGCCCGAGGTGGCGCGCCACAGCATCAGCACCAGGCTCACGGCGATCAACAGCTGCTGGCCGGTGTTGAGCATGCTCAGCGTGCGCTGGCTCTTGATGGCGGCCTTGCGGTAGCGGTCGAGGCTGGCGTCGTAGCGCTTCGCCTCGAACTCCTCGTTGTTGAAGTACTTGACGGTCTCGTAGTTCAGCAGCGAATCGACCGCGCGGCTCTGGGCCATCGAGTCGAGCTCGTTCATGGTCTTGCGAAACTGCGTGCGCCACTCGGTCACCGTGACGGTGAAGGTGATGTAGAGCACCAGCGCCACACCCGTGATCCACACGAACAGCGCATCGAACTTCACGCCCAATATGGTGAGCACCAGCGCCAGCTCGATGATGGTCGGCACGATGCTGTACAGCGACATCGAAATGAGCGAATGCACGCCGCGCGTGCCGCGCTCGATGTCGCGCGTCATGCCGCCGGTCTGGCGCTCCAGGTGAAAGCGCAGGCTCAGCGAGTGCAGGTGGCCGAACACCTCCAGCGCGATCTGCCGCGCGGTGCCCTCGGTGGCCTTGGCGAAGATCAGCTCGCGCAACTCGCCGAACAGCGCGGTCGAAAAACGCAGCAGCCCGTAGGCCAGCAGCAGCGCCATCGGCACGACGAGCAGCGCCTGCGCCATGTCGGGCTTGGGCGTCATCGTGTCGATGAGGTTCTTCAGCAGCACCGGCACGCCCACGTTGGCCACCTTGGCGCCCACCATGAAAGCCAGCGCGGCCATCACGCGCCATTTGTACTGCCAGAGATAGGGAAAGAGGCGACGCAGGGTCGCCCAGTCGGAACGGTCGGAGCGCGCAGGCGGATGGCCGCCGGGCGCATGGGGAGAGGAGGAAAGGGCTTCGCCGCTTCGGCGCATGGGGGACAATCGTGGGTGTTGTTGTTGCTTCAGATTGTGCCCATGTCCTCCCCTTCCAGTGCCGCTTCCGCCGCAGCGGCCGCCGCCGCCACCCTCAAGAGCCTGCCCACCGACATGGAGCTGGTGCTCAAGGTCATCCCGATGCCGGCCGACTGCAACGCCAACGGCGACATCTTCGGCGGCTGGGTCATGGCGCAGTGCGACCTGGCCGGCTCGGTGATCCCGGCGCGCTACGCCAAGGGCCGCCAGGCCACCGTGGCGGTCAACGAGTTCATCTTCAAGCAGCCGGTGCGGCTGGGCGACATCCTCTCGTTCTATTCGAAGCTGGTGCGCGTGGGCCGCACCTCCATCACGGTGACGGTCGAGGTGTTCGCCGAGCGCTTCCGGGCGCAGGGCGAGTACATCAAGGTGACGCAGGCCACCTTCACCTACGTGGCCATCGACGACAACGGCCGCCCCCGCCCCATCGAACAGCCGGCGGCCTGAGCCGCCTTCAGGCGACGCCCATGCCGGCGTCGCGCACGCGCTCGAAGCACTCGAACTCGCGGTTGATCCAGCGCGCGTCGCGCCGCTCCACGCGGCGGATGTAGACCGACTGCACCACGTCGCGCGTGTGGGCGTCGATCTCGACCGGCCCGCGCGGGCTGTCCAGCCGCAGGCCGCGGAACGCATCCACCAGCCGCTCGGCGCCCGCCTTGCCGCCGCGCGCGCCCGGCGCGCTCAGCGCGGCGTCGATGGCCGCGAGCCCGTCGTGCGCCGCCACGGCGAAGTAGCCCGGGCGCAGATGGCTGCCGTACTCGGCCTCGAAGGCGCCCGCGAAGCGCCGGTTGGCCGGCGACTCGTGGGCGAAGGAATAGTGGTGGCTGGTGACCAGCCCCTCGGCCAGTTCGCCGATGCCGTCCAGGTAGTGGTCGTCGGTGGCGTCGCCCGTGGCGAGCAGGCGGATGCCGGTGTCGGCCATGCCGCGATCGCGCCAGAACTTCAGGAAGATGGCCGGCATCTGGCCCGAGGGCAGGAAGAAGAACACGGCCTGCGGCTTGAGCTCGCGCAGGCGCAGCATGTAGGCCGAGTAGTCGAGCGTGTTCAGCGGCACGCGCAGCATCGCGCCCACGCGCCCGCCACCCGCGGTGATGCCGGAGACGAAGGCGCTTTCGGCGTCCACGCCCGAGGCGTAGTCGGCCACCACGGTGCACACGTCGCGCAGCCCCTGCTGCAGCGCCCAGCGCGCCAGCGGCGCCGTGACCTGTGCGATGGTGAACGACACCCGCACCATGAACGGCGAGCGCCCGGGGATGCCCGAGGAGGCGGCGTTCATGATGACGGTCGGCACGCGCGCCTGCGTGGCGACCGTGCCGACGGCGTAGGCGTTGGAGCTGAAGTCCAGCCCCGTGAGCAGGTCGACGCGCTCGCTCTCGATGAGGTCTTGTGCCTGGCGCCGCGCCTGTTCAGGCGCGCTGCCAGCCACGTCGCGGCGCAGCAGCTCGACCGGCCGGCCCGCGATCTGCTGCTTGTGGTCGGCCAGCCAGACCGCCATGCCGGCGTCGAACTGGCGCCCGCCGCCCGCATAGGGCCCCGACCACGAGCCGATGACCCCGATGCGCAACGGCCGCACGCGCGCCAGCACCAGCGAGGGCGCCGCGAGCGTGCCCGCGAGTAAGCCCAAAGCATGCCGGCGCGTCGGCCGGGATGCTACTTTTTCAGTAGCACGCATCGCCCGTGTGGCGGGCGCTGTGGGCGGGTTGATGTCTGGAGCAGGCACGAGGAACAGTGTACGCAGGCACCGTCCGCAGGCAAGTCCACGGAAGGCTTAGACCTTCGAGAAATCGGGCTTGCGCTTTTCCATGAAGGCACCAAAAGCTTCCTTCGCGGCCGGCTCGCGCAGCATGCGGCCGAAGCTCGCGCCTTCTTCGCCCATGCGCTCGAGCACGGCGGGCATCTGCGCCTTCTTCAGCAGGCGCTTGGTCTCGATCAGCGCGCTCAGCGGCTTGGCCGCGAGCTTGCGCGCCTGCGTCTGGGCGATGCCATTGGCTTCGGTCGGCGGCACCACGCGGTTGACCAGGCCCACTTCGAGCGCGGCCTCGGCCATGAAGGGCTCGCCCAGCAGCAGGGCTTCGGCGGCGCGGTGGTAGCCCAGCATCTGAGGCACCAGCAGGCTCGACGCGGCCTCGGGGCACAGGCCCAGGTTGACGAAGGGCATCGAGAAGGCCGCGTTGTCGCCTGCGTAGACGAGGTCGCAGTGGAACAGCATCGTGGTGCCGATGCCCACGGCCGGGCCGCACACGGCGGCGACGATGGGCTTGGGGAAGGTGGCGATGCCGCGCAGGAAGCGGAACACCGGCGATTCGGTGTTGGCGGGCGGCGCGTTGAGGAAGTCGCCGATGTCGTTGCCGGCGCTGAAGATCGTCGGGTCGCCCTGGATCAGCACGCAGCGCACGGCCGCTTCGCTCTCGGCCGTGGCGAGCGCGTCGGCCAGCGCGGCGTACATGCTGCTGGTGATCGAGTTCTTCTTGTCGACGCGGTTGAAGGTGATGGTCATCACGCCGGCTTCGGTGTGGACGAGGATGTCGCTCATGGAAAGATCCTTGGGTAGGTAAAACGGGGGGCGACGCGCTCAGGCGTCGATGGCTTCGCGGACGAAATCGAGGCGGTCCTGGCCCCAGAACATCTGGTCGCCGACGAACATGGTGGGGGCGCCGAACACGCCGCGCTCCACCGCCTCCTGCGTGACCGCCTTGAGGCGGTCTTTCACTTCCTGCGCGCCGGCCAGCGCGAGCAGGCCCGCGGCGTCGAAGCCTGCATTTTGCAAGACGGCGCCGACGGTCGCAGGGTCGTTCAGGTTCTTCGGCTCGACCCACATCGCATGGAACACCGCGTCGATGTAGGCACCGAAGCGTTCGGGCATCTTCATCTGCACGCCGGTGGCGCCGCGCATCAGCAGCAGCGTGTTGATCGGGAAGTGCGGGTTGTGCACGAAGGGCACGCCGTAGCGCCTAGCGAAGCGCTGCAGGTCGGTCGTGAGGTACGGGCCCTTGGCCTTGATCTCGGCGGGCGAATGGTTGCCCGTGGCCTGGAACACGCCGCCCAGCAGCATGGGCTTCCAGACCAGTTCGGCGCCGGTGTCGGCGCACACGTGCGGCAGCTGCGTGGCGGCCAGGTAGGCGGCGGGGCTGCCGACGTCGAAATAGAACGCGACGGATTTCGTCATGGGTGTCGTCTCCTTGGGGCTGTGCGCCGCGACGCGAAGCGCGGCGTCGGTCAGAACTTCTCGGACCAGGGGCGCAGGTCCAGCTCGTGCGTCCACGCATCGCGCGGCTGCGCATGCAGCATCCAGTAGCTGTCGGCGATGTGGTCCGGGTTCAGGATGCCGTCGCTGTCCTTCAGCGCATAGCGCTCGGGGAAGTTGCTGCGGATGAACTCGGTGTCGATGGCCCCGTCGACCACGACGTGCGCGACATGGATGCCCTGCGGCCCCAGCTCGCGCGCCATCGATTGGGCCAACGCGCGCAGCGCCATCTTGGCGCCCGAGAAGGCGCCGAAGTTGGCGGCGCCGCGCAGCGAGGCCGTCGCACCTGTGAAGATGATCGTGCCGCGATGGCCGCCGGCGGGCATCTCGCGCGCCACCATGCGCTTGGCCACTTCGCGGCCGTTGAGGAAGCCAGAGAAGCAGGCCATCTCCCACACCTTGAAGTACTTGCGCGCGGTTTCGGTGAGGATGCTCTCGGGCACGTTCGCGCCGATGTTGAACACCATCACCTCGATCGGCCCGACGGTCGATTCGATCTGCTCGATGAGCGCCACCACCTCTTCTTCCTTGCGTGCGTCGCATGCGAAGGCGTGGGCCCGGCCGCCGTCGGCCTCGATCTGCGCCACCAGCGGCTGCAGCTTGTCGAGGCTGCGCCGCGTGACGCAGGTGGCGTAGCCCTCGCGCGCGAAGCGGCGGGCGATGGCGCCGCCGGTGGCGTCGCCCGCGCCGACGATCAATGCAGCCTTGGTGAGCGCCATGACGTTCATTCCTTGTAGTAGACGATCTGGTTCGACGTGGCGAGCAACGCGCCCTTCTCGCTCCACAGCTGCGCCTTCTGATCGAAGAAGCCGTTGAAGAACTGCTGCCCCGCCGCGCAGCCCAGCAGGTAGCCCGTGCCGACCTCGGCCAGCTCGGCGGCGCCGACATGGAAGTAGGTGGTGATCGACACCGTGCCCGCGGGCACGTGCGTGGCGCGGCGCAGCCACACGCGCGGGTAGAACACGTCGCTCAACGCGGCGAGCGAGGCGAAGTCGAGCGGGCGGGCCTGCGCGTCGCGCACCCACAGGCGCGTTTCGCTGTGCTGCAGGCTGCCGTCCCACTTGGCGGGAATGCCGCCGCTGAAGGGACGCATCTCGTACTGCTCGAGCCAGGCCACGCCCGACGGGCCGATGCGGATGCGATCGACCGCCTCGGGCTTCGGCGCCTCGGGCATGGTGAGGTCGGCCTGGCTCCAGGTGTCGCGGCGCGCGGCCGTGACCACGGTGGCGGTGGTCGTCATGTTCGCCGTGCCGTCGGCGCCGGGCTGCGTGATCGTCACCGTCCAGTGCTGCGTCGAGCGGTTGGTGCGCACGGCGGTGGCCTGGATGTCGAACGCGCCCTCGCCGAGCGCGGCCGCGTAGTTGACGGTCAGCGCGATGGGCGTGCCGAGCAGGTCGGGGTGCTGGAGCACCGCCTGCAACGCCAGCGCCGCGGTGGTGCCGCCGAACGGGCCGACCATGTTCCAGTAGTCGGGACTCGTGGTGCCCGTGAAGTGCCCCACGCGGATGTCGCTGTGGTGCAGGGCCAGGGCTTTGTCGAGGGGGTGTGGGGTCGTGCTGCTCATGGTGATCGCCAGTGTGCCTTCGGAGGATGACGTCACGCAGTCGTGTGCGGGACGTTGGCGTGCTGCACTGCCGCAGGCGCAGTCAGCGCGGCGAGCCGGTGCAGCTTGTCGAGCGTGCTCGGCCACAGGCTCTGACTGAACTGCTCGCGGAAGAAGCCGAAGTGGCCGATGCGCCGCGCCTGCACGTCGGCCGGCGCGATGCGCTCGACTGCGCTCGGCGCGCCCGCGTAGAAGCTCACGAGGCTGCGCGTGCCGGCGTGCGTCATGAGTTCGTCGTCGGTCATCGAGAGCGCGAGCACCGGGAAGCGCACGCGTGCATAGCTTTGCAGCGCGGGCTCGCCTTCGGCGCCCACGCTGTAGCGCGGGTTCAGGCACCAGCGGCGCCATTGCAGGATCACGCCGCGCGGCAGGTCGCCGACCTTCTTCAGCTTGCGGCCCGGGAAGTAGCCCCACAGGCGCGTCGCCAGCGGCACCAGCACGAACCAGAAATACAGGATGCTGCGTCGCAGCTTCGGCGCGTTCTCGCGCCAGTAGCCGCTGCCGGCCGCGATGCTCACGAGGCCGTCGACCTGCCCGGGCCGCTGCAGGAAGCCCGGCAGCTGCGCGCCGAGGCTGTGGCCCAGCAGGTACAGCGGTGAGTCGGGCAGCGCGGCCTTCGCGGCGTCGATCACCGCCTCGTAGTCGCGCGCCCAGTCGAACAGGTCGGCCTGGAAACCACGCAGCGGCGCATCGCCGAGCGAGTCGCCGCTGCCGCGGTAGTCGAAGGTCCAGACCCGCAGGCCCTGCCCCGCGAGCCAGTGCGCGAAGGGCTCGTAGAACGACTGGCGCACGCCCATCGCACCGCCGATGACGATGCTGGCGCGCGGTGCGCCGGCGGGGTCGTAGCGGCGCACCGCCACGTGGGCGCCGGCGTCGACCGGCAGTTGCAGGGCTTGCATTCCGTGGTCTCCTTCGTTCTGCGGCCCCTTGCTAGGGCGTCCCGGGGTCGGACGGATCAGACGCGTTCAAAAATTCCTGCAGCGCCCTGGCCCATGCCCACGCACATCGTGACCATGCCGTACTTCAGCTTCTCGCGACGCAGCGCGTGCACCACGGTGGCCGCGCGGATCGCGCCGGTCGCGCCCAGCGGGTGGCCCAGTGCAATGGCGCCGCCCATCGGGTTGACCTTGGACGGATCGAGCCCCAGCGTGTTCATCACCGCGAGCGATTGCGCGGCGAAGGCTTCGTTGAGTTCGAACCAGTCGATGTCTTCGTGCTTCAGGCCGGCGTAGCGCAGCGCGGCCGGAATCGCCTCGATCGGGCCGATGCCCATGATGTGCGGCGGCACGCCCTTGCTGGCGAAGCTCACGAAGCGTGCGAGCGGCGTGAGGCCGTACTGCTTGATGGCCTTCTCGCTCGCCAGGATCAGCGCGCCTGCGCCGTCCGAGGTCTGCGAGCTGTTGCCGGCCGTCACGGTGCCGCGCGCGGCGAACACGGTGCGCAGCTTGGCCAGGCCTTCGATGCTGGTGTCGGGGCGCGCGCCTTCGTCCAGGCTCACGGTGCGGGTCTTGGCGATCGACTCGCCGGTTTCCAGGTCCGGCGTGCGGTCGGTCACTTCGATCGGCGTGATCTCGTCGGCGAACTTGCCGGCGGCCTGCGCGGCCAGTGCCTTCTGGTGCGAGGCCAGCGCGAACGCGTCCTGCGCCTCGCGGCTCACCTTCCACTGCTGCGCGACCTTCTCGGCCGTGAGGCCCATGCCGTAGGCGATGCCCACGTCGCCTTCGCGCTCGAAGATGGAAGGCGACAGCGAGGGCGAGTTGCCCATCATCGGCACCATGCTCATGCTCTCGACGCCGGCCGCGATCATCACGTCGGCCTCGCCGACGCGGATGCGGTCTGCCGCCATCTGCACGGCCGACAGGCCCGAGGCGCAGAAGCGGTTCACGGTGATGCCGCCGATGCTGGTGGGCAGACCCGCCAGCACCGCGCCGATGCGCGCGACGTTCAGGCCCTGCTGCGATTCGGGAATCGCGCAGCCGCAGATGATGTCTTCGATGGCCTTGGGGTCCAGGCCCGGCACGGCAGCGAGTGCGGCCTTCAGCGTGGTCGCGAGCAGGTCGTCGGGACGGTAGTTGCGGAAGTAGCCGCGGTGCGACTTGCCGATGGGCGTGCGGGTGGCGGAGACGATGTAGGCGTCTTGTACTTGCTTGCTCATGAAATCTGTCCTTAGTTGCGGACCGGCTTGCCGGTGCTGAGCATGCCCATGATGCGTTCCTGCGTCTTGGGGTGCACGATGAGCGAGCAGAACGCCTTGCGTTCCAGCGTCATCAGGTATTCCTCGGTCACGAGCGAGCCCGCGTCCACGTCGCCGCCGGTGACCACGTTCGCGATCAGGCTGGCAATGTGGAAATCGTGCGCGCTGATGAAGCCACCGTCGCGCATGTTCACCAGCTGGCCCTTGATCGTCGCGGCGCCGCTGCGGCCCGCCACGCGGAAGGTGCGGCGCAGCGGCGGGCGGTAGCCGGCGTCGGCCATCGCCTTGGCCTGCTGCAGTGCCACGTAGAGCAGTTCGTCCTTGTTCGGCACGATCACGTCGCTGTCGAGCAGGTAGCCCAGCTTCTTCGAGTCGAGCGCGCCTGTGCCCACCTTCGCCATCGCCGCGGCGGTGAAGCCTTCGGTGAGGAACGGCAGCAGGTCGGTGCCCGTCGACGCCGAAGCGTTTTCCGCCGCGCGGCGAGCGATGTAGGTCAGGCCGCCCGCGCCGGGGATCAGGCCCACGCCGACTTCGACCAGGCCGATGTAGCTTTCCATCGCGACGACGCGCTTGGCCGAGTGGATGGCCAGCTCGCAGCCGCCGCCCAGCGCCATGCCGCGCACGGCGGAGATCACCGGCACATTGGCGTAGCGGATCTTGAGCATGACGTTCTGCAGCTCTTCCTCCGCGCCTTCGACCGCGCCGATGCCCGCGACCACGAAGGCCGGCAGCATCGCCTGCAGGTCGGCGCCGACCGAGAACACCTCGTCGGGCGACCAGATCACGAGGCCCTTGTATTCGGCTTCGGCCAGGTCGACCGCGGCGCCCAGCGCCTCGGCCACGTCGGGGCTGATGGCGTGCATCTTCGACTGGATGCTCGCGATGAGCACTTCACCGTCGAGCGTCCACACGCGCACATCGCCTTCGTCGCTGATCGTGGTGCCGGCCGTGTTGGCATCGGCCGCGTTCGCGCCGAGCACGCTCTCGGGGAACAGCTGGCGGTCGTGCACGGGCAGCTTGCGCTGCGGCACGAACTTGTTTTGCGACGCGCTCCACGAGCCTTCAGGCGTGTGCACGCCGCCGGCTTGTGCGACCGGGCCTTCGAAGACCCACTTGGGCAGCGGTGCGGTGCTCAGTGCCTTGCCCGCGTCGATGTCTTCCTGCACCCACTTGGCGACCTGCGCCCAGCCGGCTTCCTGCCAGAGCTCGAACGGGCCCTGCTTCATGCCGAAGCCCCAGCGCATCGCGAAGTCGATGTCGCGCGCGCTCTCGGCGATGTCGGCCAGGTGCACGGCGGCGTAGTGGAAGCCGTCGCGCAGGATGGCCCAGAGGAACTGGCCCTGCGGTCCTTCGCTCTCGCGCAGCAGCTTCAGGCGTTCACCCGCGGGCTTCTTGAGCATGCGGCCGTACACCTCGTCGGCCTTGGCGCCGGCGGGCACGTACTCGCCGCTCTTCAGGTCGAAGCGCAGGATGTCGCGGCCGGCCTTCTTGAAGAAACCGGCCTTGGTCTTCTGGCCCAGGTTGCCCAGCTCCAGCAGCTTGGCGAGCACTGGCGGCGTCGCGAAGTTGGCGTAGAACGGATCGGTTTCGGCGTTCAGGTTGTCCTGCAGCGTCTTCACGACGTGGGCCATGGTGTCCAGGCCCACCACGTCGGCGGTGCGGAAAGTGCCCGAGCTCGCGCGGCCCAGCTTCTTGCCGGTGAGGTCGTCCACCACGTCGGGCGTCAAACCGAACTTCTCGACTTCCTTCAGCGTGGCCAGCATACCGGCGATGCCGACGCGGTTGGCGATGAAGTTGGGCGTGTCGTGCGCGCGCACCACGCCCTTGCCGAGCGTGCTGGTGACGAAGGCTTCCAGGTCGTCGAGCACCTGGGGTTGCGTGGTGGGCGTGTTGATCAGCTCCACCAGGAACATGTAGCGCGGCGGGTTGAAGAAGTGAATGCCGCAAAAGCGCGGCTTCAGGGCCTCAGGCAGCGCTTCGCTGAGCTTGGTGATCGACAGGCCCGAGGTGTTCGAGGCCAGGATCGAATGCTTGGCCACGTGCGGCGCGATCTTCTTGTACAGATCGAGCTTCCAGTCCATGCGCTCTGCGATGGCCTCGATGATGAGGTCGCACTCGCCGAGCTTGGCCAGGTCGTCTTCGTAGTTGGCCTGCTCGATCAGGCCCGCGTCGGCCACGTCGCCGAGCGGCGCGGGCTTGAGCTTCTTGAGGTTGTCGATGGCGCGCGTGACGATGCCGTTCTTCGGGCCTTCCTTGGCGGCCAGGTCGAACAGCACGACAGGCACGCGCACGTTGACGAGGTGGGCGGCAATCTGCGCGCCCATCACGCCGGCGCCGAGCACGGCGACCTTCTTCACTTGAAATCGGGACATGGCTGAGTTTCGAAGTTATGAATCAGTTCGGGGAACACTGCGGAACCGGTTTGGCCGGGCGGCTGGTGTTGCCCCTTGAGGGGGAGGCTGCTACACGAAGTGAGCAGCTACGGGAGTGGGTCAAGCTATCAAGAACAAAAGGGAATCTCCGCTGCATCGATGACGCGCTATGCCGAGTCCGATTCGGCACCTGATGTCGGTGGCGATTCGTCTGCTGCCAGTGAGTTCGCAAGGAGAACCAGTCCTCCCAAACCAAACAGACCGCAGATCGCCCAACCGAAACCGACCCACCACGGGAATGTCGCCGAGGCGCCTCTGTACCCGGTAGCAATGGGGACAGTTGCGAATATCCCAAGAAAGAAGATGACAGCGGCCGCACCAGCAGCAACCGCCACGAGGGCAAGGCCACCGATCAACTTTCCAGATGAGACGCTCATGTCACATGGCCTCCGTTGCGCACTTACTGCACACGGTTCCAGGTTTGGGTGCGCCAGAAGGGGCCCAGATAGCCGCGCACTTCGAGCTTCTTGCCGCCGTCGATGGGCGTGAAGCTCGCGCGGTATTCCTTGCCGTTCTCGGGGTCGAGGATCTTCCCGCCTTCCCAGACGTCCTTGCCCTCGGCCTTCTTGCCGCCACGGATGATCTCCAGGCCCGCGATGGGCTTGCCCTTGCGGTCGTCGGCGCATTCGTCGCAGGTGGCGTCGGGCTTGGTGTCTTTCTTCAACGACTTCTCGATGCGACCGAGCAGCGCGCCGTTGGCGTCGGCGATGCGGATCTCGGCCTTGGCCTCGCCGGTCTTGTCGTCGACGTTGCGCCACAGGCCCACCGGCGTGCTCTGGGCCATGGCCGAGACGGCGGTGACGGTGAACAAGACGGCTGCAAGCGTTGCTTTCATGAGCGGGCTCCCGGTGGGTCGATGAAGAAAGGCTGTGTGTGTCGCTTAAGCGAGTGCGGCGTCGGTGTCCATCAACACCTTGCTGCCGGCGCGCGCGGTGCGCATCAGCATCACGGTCTCGGGGAACAGCTTGGCGAAGTAGAAGCGCGCGGTCTGCAGCTTGGCGACGTAGAACGGATCGTTGTTGCCGGCGGCGATTTCGCGCAGGGCCACTTGCGCCATGCGCGCGAACAGGTAACCGAACACGAAGTGGCCGGCCACGCGCAGGTAGTCGACGGCGGCGGCGCCCACCTCGTCGGGGTTCTGGAAGCCCTTGAAGCCGATCTCGGTCGTGAACTTGGTGAGCTGGTCGCCCAGCATCGCGATCGGGTTGATGAACTCGGCCATCTTCTCGTTCACGCCTTCTTCTTCCACCAGCTTGGCGACGAGCTTGCCGAACTTCTTGAGCGACGCGCCGTTGTTGCCCAGGATCTTGCGGCCCAGCAGGTCCAGCGACTGGATGGTGTTGGTGCCTTCATAGATCATGTTGATGCGGTTGTCGCGCACGAACTGCTCCATGCCCCATTCCTTGATGAAGCCGTGGCCGCCGAAGACCTGCATGCACGAGTTCGTCGCGATGTGGCCGTTGTCGGTGATGAAAGCCTTGACGATGGGCGTGAGCAGCGCGACCAGCTCGCCGCTGTCCTTGCGCACCTTCTCGTCGGGGTGATTGTGTTCCTTGTCGAGCAGCAGCGTGCAGAAGATCTGCAGCGCGCGGCCGCCTTCGGCATACGCCTTGGCCGTGAGCAGCATCTTGCGCACGTCGGGGTGCACGATGATGGGGTCTGCTTCCTTGTCCTTGGCCTTCACGCCCGAGAGCGAGCGCATCTGGATGCGGTCCTTGGCGTAGGCCAGCGCATTTTGATAAGCCACTTCGGTCAGGCCGAGCGACTGGTTGCCCACGCCCAGGCGGGCGGCGTTCATCATCACGAACATCGCGGCCAGGCCCTTGTTGGGCTCGCCCACCAGCGTGCCGGTGGCGCCTTCGATCACGATTTGCGCAGTGGCGTTGCCGTGGATGCCCATCTTGTGCTCCAGGCCGGCGCAGAAGATCGGGTTGCGCTCGCCCAGCGAACCGTCGGCCTTGACGTGGAACTTGGGCACCACGAACAGGCTGATGCCCTTGCTGCCCTTGGGCGCGTCCGGCAGGCGGGCCAACACCAGGTGAATGATGTTGCTCGTCATGTCGTGCTCGCCGGCCGAGATGAAGATCTTGCTGCCGGTGATGCGGTAGGTGCCGTCCGCCTGCGGCTCGGCCTTGGTGCGCAGCAGGCCCAGGTCGGTGCCGCAATGGGGTTCGGTCAGGCACATCGTGCCGGTCCACTCGCCGCTGGTGAGCTTGGGCAGGTAGGTCTTCTTCTGGTCGTCGGTGCCGTGCGCGGCCAGGGCCTCGTAGGCGCCGTGCGAGAGGCCCGGGTACATGGTCCAGGCCTGGTTGGCGCTGTTGAGCATTTCGAACAGGCACTGGTTCACCACGAACGGCAGGCCCTGACCACCGAAGGCCGGATCGCACGACAGCGCGGGCCAGCCGCCTTCGACGTACTTGGCGTAGGCGTCCTTGAAGCCGGTGGGCGTCTTGACTTCGTGCGTGGCCTTGTCGAGCACGCAGCCCTCTTCGTCGCCGCTGATGTTCAGCGGGAAGGTGACTTCGGCGGCGAACTTGCCGGCTTCTTCGATCACCGCGTTGATGGTGTCGGCATCGGTCTCGGCGTGGGCCGGCAGTGCCTTGAGTTCCTCGGCGACGTTGAGCACTTCGTGCAGCACGAACTGCATGTCACGCACGGGGGGGTTGTAGGTAGGCATCCGGGACTCTCCTGGTCGAAGCTAGATAGATTGGAAAAAACGAAAACGGAAAAACGAAACGGGTCGCCGTGGCGCTCAGCGCACGGTCTTGAGGCGGCGCGTGCCGCGCGCAGCAGGCGCGGACTCGGCGGCGTTGGAAGCAGGCGGCGCGTCCGGCGTGGCGGCGCGCGCGAGGATGTTGTCGAAGCCGACGTTGGCGCGGCCGATGGAGCCGGGCACCTGCAGGAAGCGGGCTTCGTAGTGCAGCGCGAGGATCAGGCCGTGGATCTCGAACCCGACCTGGCGCTCGTCGGCGTCGGCGCGCAGGTGGCCTTCGGTCTTCGATTGCACGATGGCGCGCAGCACGGCGGCCTGCCAGATGCTGACCGACTCGACCAGCGCGTCGCGCACCGGGCCCGGGCGGTCGTCGAATTCGGAGGCGCCGCTGATGTAGATGCAGCCCGAGTCGATCTCGGTCGAGGTGCGCTTCATCCAGTTGGCGAACATGGCGCGCAGGCGCGGCAGGCCGCGCGGCGCCTGCAGGGCGGGGAAGAACACCTCCTGCTCGAAGCGGGCGTGGTACTCGCGCACCACGGAAATCTGAAGCTCTTCACGCGAGCCGAAGTGGGCAAACACGCCCGACTTGCTCATCTTGGTGATCTCGGCCACGGCGCCGATCGACAGGCCCTCGAGCCCGATCTGCGCGGCCAGTGCCAGCGCGGCGTCGACGATGATGGCCTTGGTCTGCTGGCCTTTGGGGGCGGCGCGGGCCGGCTTGGCGGGAACGGCGGTGGCAGACATCGTGAAAGCTCCGAATAAAACGAACGGTCGTTCTATTTTGCAGGGGCTTTGCACTTTTGACCGCAAATGACCTTGGGCCGCGGTAGGTTAATCAAGGTTAGCCAAAGCAAAGGGCGGCCGCCAGGGGGCCGCACCCTTGCCCGGCGGGATCAGAACTCCTGCGACACAGGCCGCAGCACGACTTCGTTGATGTCCACGTTGGCCGGCTGCTCGACCGCGTAGACGATGGCGCGTGCCACCGAGTCGGCCGGAATCTGGTTGGCGTCGTAGAAGGCCTTCACGCCGGCGGCGCTCTCGGCGTCGCTGCTGCCGAACTTCAGTTCCGAGTCCACCGCGCCGGGCGACACGATGGTCACGCGCACGCCGCTGTTGCCCACCTCCACGCGCAGGCCTTCGGAGATGGCGCGCACCGCGTGCTTGGTCGCGCTGTAGACCGTGCCGATGGGCGTGAACACCTTCAGCCCGGCAATCGACGCGACGTTCACGATGTGGCCGCTGCCCTGCGCCTGCATGCGCGGCAGCACGGCGGCGATGCCGTAGAGCACGCCCTTGATGTTGACGTCGATGGTGCGGTCCCACTCGTCGACCTTGAGCTTGTCCAGCGGCGACAGCGGCATCACGCCCGCGTTGTTGACCAGCACGTCGATGCGGCCGAAGGCCTCGACCGTCGCGGCCGCGAGCTTTTCCAGGTCGGCGCGCTTCGCCACGTCGGTGGCCACGGCGATGGCGTCGCCGCCGGCCTCGCGGATCTCGGCGACGACCTGGTCGAGCCGGTCGGTGCGGCGGGCCGCGAGCACCACCTTGGCGCCGCGCGCGGCGAGGTGGCGCGCCGTCGATTCGCCCAGGCCGCTGCTGGCGCCGGTGACGATGGCAACCTTGCCCTGGATGTTGTCTTGAATGGAGGTCATGGAATTTCCTTGGGGTGTGTTGAAGAAGTGCATGCAGTGTGGAAAATCCACGCGTTCCAGTAAATGAAACTCTGGCGACTTCAGAATTCCCCAAAAAGGAACACCCCATGTCCAACCGCCTCGAAGCCCTGCGCGTGTTCTTCACCGCCGCCGATGCCGCCAACTTCCGCGAGGCGGCCGTGCGCCTGTCGGTGTCGCCGCAGGTGGTGACGCGCGCCGTGCGCGAACTCGAAGAAGAACTGGGCGAGCCGCTCTTTCACCGCAGCACGCGCGGCGTGCAGCTCACCGATTTCGGGCGCCAGCTCGCCGAGCGCGCCCGCGTGGCCGTGGGCGGCGTGGACGAACTTTTTCACCGCATCGACCGGCGCGCGCTGTCGCAGCACACGGGCACGGTGCGGGTCACGGCGCCGCATGTGTACGCCCGGCTGATTCCGCAGGCGCTGGCGCCGCTGCTGGCGCAGCATCCCGGGCTGGTGCTCGACCTGCGGCTGTCGGAGCAGCATGCCGACGTGGTCGACCAGCAGATCGACCTCGGCGTGCGCGTCGGCCCGATGCGCGACGCGCGCTTCGTGGCGCGGGGTGTGGGAAAGATGTCGCTGTGCGTGGTGGGCTCACCCGCACTCGTCGAGCGGGTCGGTGCGCCGCGCACCGTCGATGCGCTGTCCGGGCTGCCGGTGACAGCGCTGATCGACCACAGCTCGGGCCGGCCGTGGCCGTGGGCTTTCAGCAAGAAACGGGTGTTCACCGTGTCGTCGCCCGCGTTCGTGACGGACAACATCGACGCCGAATGCGCCGCGGTGCTGGCGGGCATCGGCTTCGGCCAGCTCATCGGGCCGCTGGCGCAGCCGTGGCTGCAATCGGGTGCGCTGGTGGAGGTGCTGGCGGCCGAGGCGCCCGAGCCCTGGCCGATCCACGTCTACCGCCCGCAGCGCGCGCCGGTGCCGGCGCGCGTGCGGCTGGTGTACGACGAGCTGGTGCGCGTGCTCAGAGCTTGAAGGGCACCACTTCCTGGCGCTGCTCGCCCAGGCCTTCGATGCCCAGCGTCATCACGTCGCCCTTCTTCAGGAACAGCGGCGGCTTCATGCCCATGCCGACGCCGGGCGGCGTGCCGGTGGTGATCACGTCGCCGGGCATCAGCGTCATGAACTGGCTCACGTAGCTCACGAGCTTGGCCACGCTGAAGATCATGGTCTTGGTGCTGCCGGTCTGCACGCGCTGGCCGTTGAGGTCGAGCCACATGGCGAGCTTCTGCGGGTTCTCGATCTCGTCGCGCGTGACGAGCCAGGGGCCGATGGGGCCGAAGGTGTCGCAGCCCTTGCCCTTGTCCCAGGTGCCGCCGCGCTCGATCTGGTATTCGCGCTCGCTCACGTCGTTGATGGTGCAGTAGCCGGCCACGTAGTCGAGTGCGCTCTTTTGCGACACATAGCGCGCCTTCGTGCCGATGACCACGCCCAGCTCGACCTCCCAGTCGGACTTGACCGAGCCCTTGGGCAGCATCACCGGGTCGTTCGGGCCCTGGATGCAGCTGGTGGCCTTCATGAAGACGATGGGTTCCTTGGGCACCGGCAGGCCCGATTCGGCCGCGTGGTCGGCGTAGTTCAGGCCGATGGCGATGAACTTGCCGACGTTGGCCACGGGGCTGCCGAAGCGCGGCTTGCCCTTGACCAGCGGCAGCTTGTCGACCTTGGTCTTGCGCAGCTTGGCAAGGGCGGCATCGCCGAGCTGGTCGGGACCGATGTCCTTGATGACGGCGCTCAGGTCGCGCAGCTTGCCTTCGTTGTCGATGAGGCCGGGCTTCTCTTTGCCGGGGTTGCCGTAGCGGACGAGTTTCATGCGTTCCTTTCAGTGCATTGAAATAGGGAATGGGGTCAGTAGGTGGAGCGGCCACCGGAGAGGTCGAAGACCGCGCCGGTGGAAAACGAACAATCGTCGGTGCAGAGCCAGCCGACCATCGCGGCCACCTCTTCCACCGTGCCGAAGCGGCCCATGGGAATCTTCGAGAGCATGAAGGCGATGTGGTCGGGGCTCATCTGGTCGAAGATGGCGGTCTTCACCGCCGCGGGCGTCACGCAGTTCACGCGGATGCCGGTGTCGGCCAGCTCCTTGCCGAGCGACTTGGTGAGCCCGATGACGGCGGCCTTGCTCGCACTGTACGCGCTGGCGTTGGGGTTGCCGTCCTTGCCCGCCACCGAGGCGATGTTGACGATGCGGCCCTCGCCCTTGGCGCCCTGCCTGCGCATCTGCGCCACCACCTCGCGGCAGCACAGGAACACGCCGTTGACGTTGACCTCCATCACGTGGCGCCACTCGTCCACCGGGTAGTCCCACAGCTTGACGTTGGGCCCGGTGATGCCGGCGCTGTTGACCAGCGCGTCGATGCGCGGCGCATGCGCGAGCGTGGCGGCCACGGCCTTCGCGACCGAGGGCTGCTGCGTCACGTCGACCTTCAATGCGAAGGCCTTGGCGCCCAGCGCTTCGGCCGCGCGCCCGGCGGCGGCCTCGTCGCGGTCCCACAGCGTGACGCTGCCGCCCGAGGCGACGAGCCGCTGCGCGATGCCGAAGCCCAGCCCCGTGGCACCACCGGTGACCACGGCGTGGCGGCCTTCGAAATCGAGCCGGTTCATATCGTGATGCCGCCGTCGACGGTGAAGTACTGGCCGGTGGCGAAGATGGATTCGTCGCTGGCCAGGAACACCACCACCGGCGCGATCTCCTCGGCCTGCGCGAGCCGGCCCATGGGCTGGCGCGCCACGAAGGCCTTGCGCGCGGCCTCGGGGTCGGCGTTGGCGTTGATGCGATCGCCCAGCGAGGGCGTGTCGACCGTGCCCGGGCACACGGCATTGCAGCGGATGCCGCGGGCCACGTAGTCGGCCGCCACGCTCTTGGTGAGGCCGAGCACGGCCGCCTTGGTGGTGCCGTAGACGAAGCGGTTGGGCAGGCCCTTGATGCTGGAGCACACGCTGGCCATGTTGATGATGCTGCCGCGCCCGGCCGCGAGCATGCCGGGCAGCACGGCCTGGATGGTCCACATCTGCGCGCGCACGTTGAGGCGGAAGGCAAAGTCGAGGTCGTCGTCGCCGGCCTGCTCGATGGTGCCGTTGTGCACCACGCCCGCGCAGTTGAAGAGCACGTCCAGCGTGGGCAGCTGCGCCACGACCGCGCCGATGGCGGCCTTGTCGAGCACGTCGAGCTTCAGGGCCGTGACGTTCGCCACGCCGGCGTAGGCCGACAGCAGCTGCTCGTTGACGTCGGTGGCCCACACATGGGCGCCCTCGGCCGCGAGCGCCAGCACGCTGGCGCGGCCGATGCCCTGGCCGGCGGCGGTGACGAGCACGGTCTTTCCCTTCAATCTCATGGTCGGTGTCTCCTGGGGTGTTCTGCGGATGCGGGGTGGGTTCGGGTTAGGCCCGATGGGTGACATCTGTGAATCGCCGTATTCTGAATTGGCCTTACCACTTGTCCAATTCAGGACAACCCTTAAGCCGATCCACCGTCTCGCCCGCACCCACTGCCTGCTCCCGTGCCGCTCCAGACCGTCGAACCCCAACGCCTCTATCGCCAGATTGCCGACCAGCTCCGGGGGCTGATCGCCAAGGGCGAATTCGACGTGGGCGCGCGCCTGCCCGCCGAGCGCGACCTGGCCAAGCAGCTCGGCGTGAGCCGGCCCTCGGTGCGCGAGGCGCTCATCGCGCTGGAGGTCGAGGGCTGGGTCGAGGTGCGCACCGGTTCGGGCGTGTACGTGCTCGACCGCTCGCACCGCGCCAGCGCGCCGGTGGCGCCCACCGAGTGGGGGCCGCTGGAGCTGATCCGTGCGCGCCGCGTGATCGAGGGCGAGACCGCCGCCATCGCCGCCCTGTCGGGCAAGCGCAAGGACGTGGACGCGATGACACGCGCCATCGCCACCATGCGCGAGATGGCCGACCGCAACGTCATGCCGCTGGACGGCGACCGCGCCTTTCACCTGGCCATCGTCGGCGCCAGCGGCAACGTGGTGCTGGTCGAGACGGTGCAGGGCTTCTGGGATTCACGCCGCGGCCCGATCTTCACGCGGCTGGGCGGCTACTTCGAGACCGTGACCTCGTGGCGCGCCGCCATCACCGAGCACGAGGCGATCCGCGACGCCATTGCCGCGCGCGACGCCGACGCCGCGCGCAGCGCGATGCACACGCACATGGACAACTCGCACCACCGTTTCAGCGCGAGCTGGCGCCGCGCCAAGCCCGCCTGATTCCTCGCCAGCCTTCCTGCCAGTTCACTACAACGGAGACACACCCCATGATCAGCAGCAGCAAGAACAGCAAACGCACCGCCCTCAAGGCCCTGGCCGCCTGCGCCCTCGCGGCAAGCGCGCTCGGCGTATCGGGCATCGCCTCGGCGCAGACCAAGCTCAAGTGGGCGCACGTCTACGAGACCTCGGAGCCCTTCCACAAGTACTCGGTGTGGGCGGCCGAAGAGATCAAGAAGCGCAGCAACGGCAAGTACGACATCCAGGTGTTCCCGGCCTCCAGCCTGGGCAAGGAAGCCGACATCAACCAGGGCCTGACGCTGGGCACGGTCGACATCGTGCTGACCGGCGCGAGCTTCGCGGGCAACAGCTACAAGCCGCTGGCCATCACCTACTTTCCGTTCATCTTCCGCGACGCGGAGCACCAGCTGAAGTACGCCAGGAGCGACGTGTTCAAGGAGCTCGCCAAGGGCTACGACGACAAGACCGGCAACCACATCACGGCGCTCAACTACTACGGCGCGCGCCACGTCACCTCGAGCGCGGCCAAGCCGGTGAGCAAGCCCGAGGACATGAAGGGCCTGAAGATCCGCGTGCCCGACGCGCCCGCCTACCTGGCCTTTCCCAAGTCGCTGGGCGCCAACGCCACGCCGATCGCCTTCGCCGAGGTCTACCTCGCGCTGCAAAGCGGCACCGTGGATGCGCAGGAGAACCCGCTGCCCACCATCGAGGCCAAGAAGTTCTACGAGGTGCAGAAGAACATCTCGCTGACCGGCCACATCGTCGACTCGCTGCTCACCGTGGTCTCGGGCCAGCTGTGGGCCAAGCTCAGTGCCGACGAGAAGAAGATGTTCAACGACGTGATGCAGGAAGCCGCCGAGAAGACCGGCCGCGAGATCATCGCCTCCGAGACCCGGCTGGTGGAGGAGTTCAAGAAGAAGGGCAACAACGTGATCACGGTCGACAAGGGCGCGTTCCGCGAGGCCGTGCTCAAGAACACCAAGCCCACCGACCACGGCTACCGCCAGCAGGACTACGACCGCATCATCGCGATCAAGTAAGGCCACACGATGAGCGACGACAAGCTGCTGGGCGACGACGGCGAGTTCCACGCCAAGGACGAGGCCGTCGACCTGTCCGGCACCACCGTGGAGGCCTGGGCCGCCCTGGGCATCTTCTGGGTGCTGGGCCTCACGGTGCTCTACCAGTTCGTGACGCGCTACGTGCTGAACGACTCGGCCTCCTGGACCGAGGAGATCGCGCGCTACCTGCTGGTGGGCACGGTGTTCGTGGGCGCGTCGATCGGCGTGGCGCGCAACAACCACATCCAGGTCGACTTCTTCTACCGCCACATGCCGCCGGCCATGGGCCGCGCGCTGGGCCTGCTGGTCGACGTGCTGCGCACGGCGTTCTTCGCGGCGGCGGTGGTCATGACGGTGCAGATGATGCTCAAGATCGGCAACAACGCGAGCATGACCATCGTCGACCTGCCGATGAACATCGTCTACGGCGTGTGCCTGCTGGGCTTCGTCGCCATGTGCGTGCGCTCGGTGCAGGTGAGCGTGGTGCACTGGCGCCGCGGCTACTGCGTGCTGGAGCGGCCCGAATCCACGATCGACGACCGCTGAGGTCGCAACCCCACCCCACAACGACAACAACATGCTGAAGATCGCCTTCCTGCTCTTCATGAGCGCCGGCATCCCGGTCGCCGTGGCCATGGCCGGTGCCTCGCTGGTCTACATCCTCTGGAGCGGCAACCTGCCGGGCTTCGTCGTCATTCACCGCATGGTGAGCGGCGTCGACAGCTTTCCGCTGCTCGCCGTTCCCTTCTTCATCCTCGCCGGCAACCTGATGAACAACGCCGGCATCACCAACCGCATCTACAACTTCGCGCTCGCGCTGGTGGGCTGGCTCAAGGGCGGCCTGGGGCACGTGAACATCCTGGGCTCGGTGATCTTCTCGGGCATGAGCGGCACCGCCATCGCGGACGCGGCGGGCCTGGGCACGATCGAGATCAAGGCCATGAAGGAGCACGGCTACTCGACCGAGTTCGCGGTCGGCGTGACCGCGGCCTCGGCCACGCTGGGGCCGATCATTCCGCCGAGCCTGCCCTTCGTGATCTACGGGATGATGGCCAACGTGTCGGTGGGGGCGCTGTTCATCGCGGGGCTGATGCCGGGGCTCATCATGACGCTGCTCATGATGCTCACGGTGGCCTACTACGCGCACAAGAACGGCTGGGGCGCGGACGTGAAGTTCCAGTGGCCGCGGCTCATGAAGGCGCTGGTCGAGCTGCTGGTGGTGTGCCTGTGGCCCACGCTGCTGTGGTTCGCGGTCGACAAGTTCGGCGCGCCGGCCCAACCGGCGGTGGCCATTGCGCTGGTGATTCTTTTCGCGGCCGACAAGGTCTTCAAGTTCGAGGCGGTGCTGCCGATCATGACGCCGGTGCTGCTCATCGGCGGCATGGCGACGGGCCTGTTCACGGCCACCGAAGGCGCCATTGCCGCCTGCGTGTGGGCGATGGTGCTGGGCTTCTTCTGGTACCGCACGCTGCAGTGGAAGATGTTCGTCAAGGTGTGCCTGGAGACGGTGGAGTCGACCTCGACGGTGCTCTTCATCGTGGCGGCCGCCTCGATCTTCGGCTGGATGCTGACGGCCACGGGCGTCACGGCCGACATCGCGAGCTGGGTGCTCAACTTCACCAAGGAAGCCTGGGTGTTCCTGCTGCTCGCGAACCTGCTGATGCTGTTCGTGGGCTGCTTCCTGGAGACCACCGCGGCCATCACGATCCTGGTGCCGATCCTCTTGCCGATCTCGAACCAGCTGGGCATCGACCCGGTGCACTTCGGCGTGGTGATGGTGCTCAACCTCATGATCGGCGTGCTGCACCCGCCGATGGGCATGGTGCTGTTCGTGCTGGCGCGCATCGCCAACCTCAGCATCGAGCGCACGACGATGGCGATCCTGCCCTGGCTGGTGCCATTGCTGTTGAGCCTGGGCATCATCACCTACTGGCCCGCCACCGTGCTGTGGCTGCCGAAGATCATGCAGTAACGACCACCGCCGGCGCACCCGCGCCGGCTCCGAGAACGATACCCACGATGACTCCCTACATCCGACTCCATCCCGCCGACGACGTCGTCATCGCGCGCTCGCAACTGCTGGGCGGCACGCTCGTCGAGAACGTGGCCGTGCGCGGCCTGATCCCGCCGGGCCACAAGGTCGCGATGCGCGCCATCGCGCAGGGCGAACCGGTGCGCCGCTACAACCAGATCATCGGCTTCGCGAGCAAGCCCATCGCGCCCGGCGAGCACGTGCACACGCAGAACCTGGACATGGGCCCCGACAAGGGCGACTTCGAACGCGACTACGCCTTCGGCGCCGACGTGAAGCCCGCGCCCGCAAAGCGCGAGGCCACCTTCATGGGCATCAAGCGCGCCGACGGCCGCGTGGCCACGCGCAACTACATCGGCGTGCTGACCAGCGTGAACTGCTCGGCCACCGCTGCGCGCGCCATTGCCGACCACTTCTCGCGCAAGACCAACCCACAGGCGCTCGCGGCGTTCCCGAACGTCGATGGCATCGTCGCGCTCACGCACGGCACGGGCTGCGGCATGGACACGCAGGGCATGGGCATGCAGATCCTGGAGCGCACGCTCACGGGCTACGCCACGCATGCGAACTTCGCGGGTGTGCTGGTGGTGGGGCTGGGCTGCGAAGCCAACCAGATCAACGCCTGGCTCGCGACCGGCCACCTGGCCGAGGGCGAGAACTTCCGCACCTTCAACATCCAGGACACGGGCGGCACGCGCAAGACGGTCGAGAAGGGCGTGGCGCTCATCAACGAGATGCTGCCCCGCGCCAACGCCGTGAAGCGCGAGCCGTGCAGCGCGGCGCACATCACCATCGGGCTGCAGTGCGGCGGCTCCGACGGCTACTCGGGCATCAGCGCGAACCCGGCGCTGGGCGCGGCGGTCGACCTGCTGGTGGCGCACGGTGGCACGGCCATCCTCAGCGAAACGCCCGAGGTGTACGGCGCCGAGCACCTGCTCACGCGCCGCGCGGTGAAGCGCGAGGTCGGCCAGAAGCTCGTGGACCGCATCAAGTGGTGGGAGCACTACACCGAGATCAACGAAGGCGAGATGAACAACAACCCCTCGCCCGGCAACAAGGCGGGCGGGCTCACGACCATCCTCGAGAAGTCGCTGGGCGCGGTCGCCAAGGGCGGCACCAGCAACCTCGAGGCGGTGTACGAATACGCCGAGCCCGTCACCGCGCACGGCTTCGTCTACATGGACACGCCGGGCTACGACCCCGTGAGCGCCACGGGCCAGGTGGCGGGCGGCGCGAACCTGATCTGCTTCACGACCGGTCGCGGCTCGGCCTACGGCTGCGCACCCTCGCCTTCGCTCAAGCTGGCGACCAACTCGGCGCTGTGGCAGCGGCAGGAAGAAGACATGGACATCAACTGCGGCGAGATCGTCGACGGCACCGCCTCGATCCAGGAAATGGGCCAGCGCATCTTCGAGCTGGTGCTGGCCACGGCCTCGGGCGCGCACTCGAAGAGCGAACAGCACGGCTACGGGCAGAACGAGTTCGTGCCGTGGCAAGTCGGTGCGGTGATGTGAGGCCCGCCCTCCCCTTCGGCTATGCCATCCCATTGAACGCACGAGGAGCCTGATCCATGTCCAGAACCCTGCCGGCCGACGGCCTGCAAGCCAACGTCGCCCGCATCCTCGAAGCAGCGGGCAGCAGCGCCGCCGAAGCGCAGCAGGTGGCCGCCAACCTCGTGCTGGCCAACCTCAGCGGGCACGACTCGCACGGCGTGGGCATGCTGCCGCGCTACATCGATGCGGTGGCCGAAGGCGGCCTCGTGCCCAACGCGGCCGTGAAGGTCAACCTCGACATCGGCACGCTGATGGGCCTGGACGGCCAGCACGGCTACGGGCAGATCGTCGGCGTGCAGGCGATGGAGCTCGGCATCGCGCGCGCGAAGCAGCACGGCAGCTGCATCTTCACGCTCGCGAACGCGCACCACCTGGGGCGCATCGGCCATTTCGCCGAGATGGCGACGGCGCAGGGGCTGGTGGCGATGCACTTCGTCAACGTGCTCTCGCGGCCCGTGGTGGCGCCCTGGGGCGGCGGCGACGGGCGCTTCGGCACCAACCCGTGCTGCATCGGCATTCCGCTGGCGGGCGCCGAACCCTTCGTGCTCGACTACGCGACCAGCCGCGTGGCGCAGGGCAAGATGCGCGTGGCCCACAACAAGGGCGAGCAGGTGCCCGACGGCTACCTCATCGACGAACGCGGCGCGCCCACCAACGACCCGGGCGTGGTCGTGGTGCCGCAGGGCAACGGCCTGTTCGGCGCGCTCATGACCTTCGGCGAACACAAGGGCTACGGCATGGCCGTGGCCTGCGAGTTGCTGGGCGGCGCGCTCACGGGTGGCGGCACCTGGCACCGGCCGGCGGACACGGCACGCACGGTGCTCAACGGCATGCTGACGGTGCTGATCGACCCCGCGAAGCTCGGCACGCAGAAGGCCTTCGACGAGGAGGCGCGCGAGTTCATCGGCTGGCTGCGGCAAAGCCCGCCGGGCCAGGGCTTCGAGGCCGTGCAGATCGCGGGCGAGCCGGAGCGCCAGGCGCGCGCGGCACGCCGGCGCGACGGGGTGTGGGTCGATGACGCGACCTGGGGCGAGATCGTCGCCGCCGGCGCGAAGGTGGGCGTGGCCGTCGCCTAGCGCCGCGCCGCCTGGCGCGACTTCTGGCTCAGCACCAGCGCGATGCCGCCAAGGATCGCCACCGAGGCGAGCGCCAGCCGCGGCGTGATCGCTTCCGACAGGAACAGCACGCCGCCGAACGCCGCCAGCAGCGGCACCGACAGTTGCACCGTCGCCGCCCGCAACGCCGACAGCCGGCCCAGCGCCGCGTACCAGACGACGTAACCGAGCCCCGAGGTCAGCGCACCGGAGGCCACGGCCAGCGCGACGCCGCGCGCATCGGCGTGCGCGCGCGTGGCGAACACCAGGCTCAGTGCCAGGGCCAATGGCACGGCGCGCAGGAAGTTGCGCGCGGTCGCGGCCAGCGGGTCGGCCACGCCCCGGCCGCGCAGCGAATACACGCCCCATGCCACGCCCGCCACCGCCATCAGCACGGCGCCCAGCAGCGGCGGCGCCGCAACGCCCGGCGACACCAGGTAGACGAGCCCGGCCGCCGCGAGGACGAAGCCGCACCACGCCAGCACCCCGAAGCGCTCGCCACCGCCCAGGCCCGCGCCCAGCATCGTGAGCTGCACCGCGCCGAAGAGGATCAGCGCGCCCGTGCCCGCCGGGAGGCTGAGGTAAGCGAAGGAGAAGAACGCGACGTACGCGAACAGCATGACGGCCGGGAGCCAGCCGGTGTGCCCGAGGGCGGACGGCTGCGCCCGGAAGCGCACGACGAGCGCCAACGTGATCGCCCCGGACGCGAGCCGGATGCTGCCGAAGCTGGCGGGGTCGATGCCGCCGTGCTGCAGCGCGAGCCTGCACAGCAGCGAGTTGGCCGCGAACGCGACCATGGCGACGGCGGTGAGCACGACGGCGTGCAGGAGAAGGGCCGGGCGGGCGGCGGCGGCGTCAGGCATGGCGCGCCCCGGAAGGCCAGCGGCGGCGGGAAGGACAAGCACTCATGCGAGCCTCCGATCCAGAGGTCATGCGAAACGGGCTTGTCACCGCGGCACCGCGTGGCGGCAAGGGAGAAATTCGATCGTACGCGCCGCAAGGGGCCGCGTCGAGTTCAGCGTGGCGGCGCCGGACTTGCCGGCAAGGCCGTCAAACGATCAGGGCGATCGTGGCTTCCAGGTGTTCGGACGGCGCGCGGCGGAAACCCGAACGCGCAAAGCGCTGCAGCTGCCCGACCACGAAGGCCGTGAGCGCCGCGGCGCGCACCTGGGCGTCGACGCTGGGCGTGGCCGAGCCGTCGGCGGCGGCCGCGCCGCGCAGCACCTGGCGCAGCGTGGCCTCGATCTTGTCGAAGAACTGGTTCATGCGCTGCTGCAGGCGCTCGTTCTCGAACACCAGCGCATCGCCGACCATGACGCGCGTCATGCCGGGGTTGCGCTCGGCGAACTGCACGAGCAGCACGAGGATGCGGGCCGCCTGCTGGCTGCCGGTGGCGCCTTCGCGCTCGAGGATCTGGTTGACCAGCGTGAAGACGCTCTGCTCGATGAAGTCGATGAGGCCCTCGAACATCTGGGCCTTGCTCGCGAAGTGGCGGTACAGGGCCGCCTCGCTCACCTCGAGCCGCGCGGCCAGCGCGGCGGTGGTGACCCGCTCGGCACCGGGCTGCTCCAGCATGGCGGCCAGCGCCTGCAGGATCTGCACGCGCCGCTCGCCCGGCTTGGGGCGCTTGCGCGTCGGTGCGGCGGCGGGCGTGTCGGCCGGGGTCTCTACGCCGGGGGCAGCTGTCTCTTCGTTCTGCATGGGAGCGCGTGCAAAGATGTAATCAATTGATTCTCGCACAGCGCAGTGAGCGCGCGCCTTCCGCCGACGGAAGGCACGCGGAGGGCGCTCAGCGCGCCCGGATCATCGTGCCGTAGGCCTGGTCGGTCAGGATCTCGAGCAGCATCGCGTGGGGCACGCGGCCGTCGATGATGTGCACCGCGTTCACGCCGCTCTTGGCCGCGTCGAGTGCGCCTTCGATCTTGGGCAGCATGCCGCCCGAGATGGTGCCGTCGGCGAACAGGTCGTCGATTTCGCGCGCGCTCAGGTTGGTGAGCAGGTTGCCGTTCTTGTCGAGCACGCCGGGCGTGTTGGTCAGCAGCATGAGCTTCTCGGCCTTGAGCACCGTGGCGAGCTTGCCGGCGACGACGTCGGCGTTGATGTTGTAGCTCTCGTTCTCCTCGCCGAAGCCGATCGGGCTCACGACGGGAATGAAGGCGTCGTCCTGCAGCGCCTTGACCACGCTGGGGTCGATGGAGACGATGTCGCCGACCTGGCCCACGTCGTGGTGCACGTTCGGGTCGGTGCGGTCGGCCAGCTTGAGTTTCTGCGCGCGAATGAGGCCGCCGTCGCGCCCCGTGAGGCCCACGGCCTTGCCGCCGGCCTGGTTGATCAGGCCCACGATGTCCTGCTGCACCTCGCCGGCCAGCACCCATTCGACGACTTCCATGGTCTCGGCGTCGGTCACGCGCATGCCCTGCACGAAGCTGCCCTTCTTGCCCAGCTTGTTCAGCGCGGCCTCGATCTGCGGGCCGCCGCCGTGCACCACCACCGGGTTCATGCCGACCAGCTTGAGCAGCACCACGTCTTCGGCGAAGTCGGCCTGCAGCGCCGGGTCGGTCATGGCGTTGCCGCCGTACTTGATGACGATGGTCTTGCCGTGGAACTTGCGGATGTACGGCAGCGCCTGGGCCAGGATCTCGGCCTTGTCGCGCGGAGGGATGTTGAGGACGGGGTCGGTCATGGGCGGTCAGGCTCCAAAGCGGTGGACGATGGGAAGAATTCTCGCAACAAGGCGGCGCCGGCGGTCAGGGCCGCAGCCAGCGCGGGACCTTGAAGCGCACGATCATCAGGTACGCCCCGACGTAGGTCGTGACGAACAGAAGGCAGAACAGCATCAGCACGAAGGTGTTGTTCCAGAACAGCACCGCGGGTACCACCGACAGCGCGGCGAACATCCACAGGTAGGGCGAGGTGCGGTTGTTGCGCGCCAGCAGCTGGCGCGCCTCGTCGTCCGCGAAGGCCACGCGCACGATGCGCCGGAAGATCAGCTGGTGGAAGTGCAGCGCATCGGCCGTGCCCGGCGACTGGCCCCGGGCCAGCTTGCGGTAGATGGAGAACAGCGTCTCCCACACCGGGTAGATCAAGAGCAGCATCGGGAACCATGGCGACACCACGCGGTGGCGCTGCACCAGCGTCACGCAGGCCACGGCGATCACCATGCCCCAGACGTAGGCGCCGCCGTCGCCGGCGAAGATCTTGCCGCGCGGGTAGTTCCAGACCAGGAAGCCGAAGGTGGCGCCGACCAGGCAGATCACCATCGCGGCCAGCTGCCGGTCGCCCAGCTGCAGCGCCACGTGCGAGATCGCCAGGCACACGAGCACGGCCACGGTGCCGGCCAGCCCGTTGTAGCCGTCGATGATGTTGAAGGCATGCGGCAGGCCTCCGATGGCCAGGGCCGCGAAGACCAGCGAGGCATAGGGCAGCAGCGCGAGCCAGCCGTCGAGCGTCTCGAAGCCGGTGCGCGCCACGCCCAGCCCCTGCACCCAGCACACCAGCAGCGCCGAGCCGATCGTCAGGCCCAGCCGGTAGCGCACCTTGACCTGCTGGGTCACGTCTTCGACGATGCCGCCGAGCACGGCGGGCAGGATGCACACCAGCGTGAGCATCGAGGACTTGAGCGGCCAGGCGATGTTCAGCGGCTCGATCAGGCCGGCGCCCAGCCAGGCCGCGCTCATGCCGAGCATGATGCCGGCCCCGCCCAGGCGCGGCACGTGGCCCTTGTGGAAACGCTGGGGCATGTCGGCGCCGTAGCGGCGCGCGTGTCTGCGCGCGCGGCGCATGAACAGCTGCACCGCGATGGCAGAGACGAAGAAACTGAGGATGATCAGGGCAATCATGAGTGGGGTTGGGGGAACCCTAGAATTCCCGAGCGAAATTAGACCATGCCCACGCCCCCTTCTTCACCCCACGCCCCGGTCACCCTGTCGATCGTGAGCCACGGCCAGCTCGCGCTGGTGCTGCCGCTGCTCGAGCAGCTCGACCGGCACAGCCGGGACGCGATCGCCAAGGTCGTGCTCACGCTGAACATTCCCGAGGCCGACCTGCTCGCAGGACGCCAGTGGGGTTTCGCCATCGAGCGCATCGAGAACGCGGCGCCCCTGGGCTTCGGCGCCAACCACAACCAGGCCTTCGCGCGCTGCGACACGCCCTGGTTCCTGGTGCTCAACCCCGACATCCGCTTCGATGCCGACGTGCTCGCCCCGATGCTCGCCCAGGCCGCGCCCGACGCCGGCCTGATGACCCCGCGCATCCTGGAGTCGGGCCGGCCCGAGCCCGAGCCGCACCGCGCGCTGCTGACCCCCTTCGAGATCCTGGGCCGCAAGAAGCCCGGCTACCAGCCGCCGGCCGTGCCGGCCTGGATTCCGGGCCTGTTCATGCTGTTTCGCAGCGAGGCCTACCGCAAGATCGGCGGCTTCGACGAACGCTTCTTCATGTACGGGGAAGACTTCGACATCTGCGCCCGCACCCGGCTGGCCGGCTGGAAGCTCCAGGTGACCGAAGACCTGCGCGCGCGCCACGACGCCCAGCGCGCCAGCCACCGCAGCAAGAAGTACCTGTACTGGCACGTGACCAGCCTGCTCAAGGTGTGGCTGTCGGGCGCTTTCTGGCGCTACTGGCGGCTGCAGCGCGCCGCCGCCTGAAAAAGGCACGGCGGCGTTTGCGAGGACAATCGGGACCGAAAAGCCCCGCACGAAAAGCCCGCAAGCGCCGCTTTCAGCACCGACGATGACGACCACGAGCAGCCCGACCTCCCTCCCCGAACACGCCCACCTGGTTCACCCGAAATACCGCCCGGACATCGACGGGCTGCGCGCGGTCGCGGTGCTCTCGGTGCTCGGCTACCACGCGTTCCCGCAGTGGATCAAGGGCGGCTTCATCGGTGTCGACATCTTCTTCGTCATCTCGGGCTTTCTGATCACCACCATCATCCTGGGCAGCTTCCAGGGCGACGGCTTCAGCTACCGCGAGTTCTATGCGCGGCGCGTGAAGCGCATCTTCCCGGCGCTGGCGCTGGTGCTGCTGGCCACCATGGCCTTCGGCTGGTTCGCCCTGCTGCCGCACGAATGGGAACAGCTGGGCAAGCACGTGGCCGCGGGCGCAGGCTTCGTGTCGAACTTCGCCTTCTGGAACGAGGCCGGCTACTTCGACAACGCCGCCGAGACCAAACCGCTGCTGCACCTGTGGTCGCTGGCCATCGAGGAGCAGTTCTACATCTTCTGGCCCGTGCTGCTGGGCCTGGCCTGGAAGCGCAAGTGGCGCATGCTCACGGTGCTCGGCACGGTGGCGGCGATGTCGTTCCTGCTCAACGTGACGACCATCCACAGCCACCGCACGGCCGCGTTCTATTCGCCGCTGTCGCGCTTCTGGGAGCTGATGATCGGCGGCATGCTGGCCTATGCGCGGCTGCACCGACCGCCGCCGAAGCCGGGCTGGAGCCGCCACGCGCAGTCGATCGCCGGCCTCGTGCTGATCGTGCTGGGCCTATGCTACATCCGCGGCGGCAAGGCCTTCCCCGGGTTCTGGGCCATCCTGCCGTCGGTGGGCGCCTTCTTCTGCATCGCGGCCGGACCGAGCGGCGTGCTCAACCGCTACGTGCTGGCCTCCAAGCCGATGGTGTGGGTGGGGCTGATCAGCTACCCGCTGTACCTGTGGCACTGGCCACTGCTTGCCTATGCGCGCATCCTGGAAGGCAAGCTGCCTTCCGACGGCATCCGGGCGCTGATGCTGGTGGCGTCGTTCGTGCTGGCCTGGCTCACCTACCGGTTCGTCGAGCGCTACACGCGCCGCAGCGAGAACCCGACGGTGACGGCGGGGCTGGTGGCCGTGATGATCGGCTTCGTCGTGCTCGGCCTGCTGGCGACCACGCGCTACTACGTCGGCCGCCACAGCGACCCCTACTTCAACAAGACCGCCGCGGCCGCCAAGGACTGGGCCTACCCGGACGGCCTGAGCCCGATCAAGGTCGATGGCGAGGTGCTGCAGCAGATCGGGCAGGGCAAGCGGCGGGTGCTGTTCTTCGGGGACAGCCACGTCGAACAGTACGGGCCGCGCGCCGTCGAGCTCTCCAAGACCTCGCCGGGCACGCTCGATTCGCTCTCCTTCGTGACCTGGGGCGCCTGCCCGCCGATTCCCAATGTGGTCGACGAGCAGAACAACCTCTGCGGCGAACGCCGCGACGGCGGCATGCGGCTGGCCATGAGCGACCGGTTCGACGCCGTCGTCTTCGGCGGCTGCTGGAACTGCTACTTCACCGAGACCGGCAAGCCCAACGCAGAGAACGCAGCGGCCGACCGCTACTACTTCTTCGACGGCAAGGACAAGCGGCGCTTCATGGGCGGCGGCGGCGTGGACTTCTCGCTCAACATGCTCGAGACCGTGCTGACCACGTTGGCCAAGCACAAGCAGGTCTACCTGCTGCTGGACAACCCGGTCGGCGAGGGCTTCGGCCCCGAGGAGTTCATCAAGGGCGGGCGCCTGGGCGACATGCAAGTGGGCAAGATGTCGCCCACCGCCCCCTGGGACCCGAGGCAGAAGGCGCTGCACGAGCGCATGCGGCAGATCGCGCAGCGCAGCGGCGCCATCGTGATCGACCCGATCCCGAGCCTGTGCCAGAAAGACTGGTGCACCCGCGCCGATGCCGACGCCACGCCGATCTACAAGGACGCGGGCCACCTGCGCGCCGAGTATGTGCGCTCGCACGCCACCTACATGGACCCGGCGATGACGTCGGCGCCGGCCCGCTGAGGGCCAGGCTGCGGCGGCCTGCGGGCCGCCGCGGCGCGCATCAGGACTTGTAGACCTTGCGCAGGCTGCGGATGCCCGGCAGCTTCGTCAGCGCGCCGATGAAGCGCACCATGCCCGGCGTGCTCCGGCGCAGCAGGAACAGCGTGATCCACAACCGCAGCTTCTTCTTGCGGCCCACGTACGGGTTCGCGAAGACGATGGCCGCGTAGTCGTCCAGCACCGCCGTCATCTCGCCGCGGTACTGGTCGTCCTTCTTGATGGCCTCGATCGCCTCGTTCACGAAGAACAGCTGGAAGCGCGGCATCAGGTATTCGCGCAGGTAGTAGCGGCCGCGCTGGTGCTCGTCGGGGAACATCTGCAGCAGCTTCTTGAAGTACTTGAAGCGGCTGCGCACCATGCGGATGCCGAACGAGGTGCTGGCCGTGTGGATGCACCAGACCGTCACCGCCTTGTCCACGAAGTGATTGCTGTAGCCCTTGCGGAAGATGCGCAGGAACAGGTCGTCGTCCTCGTAGCCCATGAACTGCGAGTCGAAGCCGCCCACCGCGTCGAAGGCCTTGCGGCTCACCAGCGCGGCCGAGGGCAGCACGAACATGTCGTAGCGCAGCAGGTCGAAGATGCTGCGCTTCGGGTGCTGTGCGTGGTCCTTGATGACGCCGGTGCGGATCACGTTGCCGTCGCCGTCCGCCTCGTACAGGTCGGCGTAGATGTAGCCGAACAGGCGGTCGTCCCACGGGATCGACGACACCAGCGTCTCGATGTGGTTCGGCAGGTAGAAGTCGTCCTGGTCCAGGAAGCAGATGTACTCGGAGGTCGACGCCGCCACGCCCGCATTGCGCGCCGAGCCCTGGCCGCCGTTCTCCTTGTCGAGGATGCGGAACGGATAGCGGGCCGCCAGCCCGTCGAGCGCGGCGCGCTCCTCCGGGCGCGAGCCGTCATTGACCACGATCACCTCGTGTGCGGGCACCGACTGCTCGAACACACTCTTCACCGAGCGCTCGATGAAATCGGCGCCGTTGTAGAACGGGATGATGACCACGACGTTCGGCCAGGCCATCGGCTCGCCGGGCGGGGAAGGGTTCGCGGGGACGTTGGTTGGGTTCATTGTTGTTGTGTCAGACAGATTCGAAAAGATCGCGGACCACGCCGCGCACCCCGCGGCCGAACTTGTCGTAGCGACCGGTCATGGCCTCGCGCAGGATCGGCACGCACCGGGCCAGGCGCGAGGCCGGCAAGGCGGCGCGGAAGCGCTGGTGCACGATCTTGCTGCGCACCTTGTCGATGATCTCGGGGGGCACGCGATCGCCGAGCTGGAGCAGACGCTCCAGCAACAGCTCGGCCTTGATCGCGCGCTCGACGTGCGTGTTGCCGCGCGAGGCGAGCGCCTTGCGCACCTTTTCCTTGTAGGTGTCGCGGCGGGCGCCGATCTGGTTGGATTCGTGCTGGCGGTATTCGATGAGCGGCTCTTCCAGCAGGTCGACCCGCGACGTCGTCGACGCGATGATGGCCAGCCATTCGTCGTGCACCCACTCGACGGGCAGCGGCAGCGCATCGGCGAGCAGCGCACGACGGAAAACCGTGGTGGCGCCGGTCACGAGGTTGCGGCGCAGGAACACATCGAACGCCCGGCCCGTGTGGATCCGCTCGAGCTCCGACGGTGTGACCTCCAGCGCATGGAACAGCGTGTTGCCCAGGTCGCGGCCTTGGGAATCCACGAGGCGCGCGTCGGTGTGCAGCAGCCAGAGGTTGTCGTCCTGCACGAAGGGCGCCACCATCCGCTCGAGCCGGTCGGGCACCCACACGTCGTCCTGGTCACTCAGCGCGATCAGGTCGCCGGTGCAGGCCGAGATGGCCTGCTCGAAGTTCTTGACGACCCTCAGGGCCACCGGGTTCTCGAAGACCCGCAGGGCGATGGGCGGCCCGGGGCGCTCCGCCGCGCATTCGGCCACCGTAGCGCGCACGACATCGACCGAGCCGTCGCGCGAGGCATCGTCGGACAGCACGATCTCGATCGGCGGCCGGGTCTGCAGGCAGATGCTGCGCACCTGCTCGCGCAGGAAGCGGACGCCGTTGTAGGTGCACAGGGCGACGGAGACTTCGAGAGGACGGGGATTGCGCATGGGTGGATCGTTTTTCTGTCGGGCATGCTGCCGATGGCAGCCGCAGCCCGTCCGATCGGGGGAGCGGTGGGCTCTTCCATGGTTACGAATTGCGGGGGAACCGGAGCCGGTAAAATTATCTCTCAGTTGATACTCTGAATAAAATGCGCGGGCTCGCACGAGCACCGTCCCGGCCCATCCGGCCATAGCCCTCCAAGAAATCCCGCTTGACCCCCTCGGCCACGAAGCGCTTTTGCTCATCGCCGTTTCACGCGGCGGTGGGACCCTGACCCTGCACATCGGCATCCGCATGGCAGACAAAGACACTGACGCACACGCATGAGCCAAGTTCATTCCAATCTCCATCGAAGCGCCCTGGCCGACTGGTGGGAAGGCACCCGCCGCACCGACATCTGGTGGACGCTGGCCTGGTTCGACGTGGTGCTGCGCTATCGCCGCTCCATGCTGGGGCCGCTGTGGCTCACGCTGAGCATGGGCATCATGATCGGCGGCATGGGCCCGCTGTATGCCTCGCTCTTCGGCACCCAGCTGGACAAGTTCTTCCCGCACCTGGCGCTCGGCGTCATCTTCTGGGGTTTCTTCTCCGCGATCGTCACCGATGCCTGCAACGCCTTCGTCGGCGCCTCCAACTACCTGAAGCAGGGCTACTTTCCCATCAGCCTCTTCGTGTGGCGAGGCCTGGGACGCAACCTGATCCAGTTCGCCCACCAGATCGTGCTGTACATCCCCGTCGCCCTGTGGGCCGGCGTCTCGCTGTCGTGGTCGGTTCTCCTGGTCATTCCGGCCTTCCTGATCCTCATCGTCAACGCCCATGCGCTCGGCCTGCTGCTGGGCCTCATCTGCACCCGCTACCGCGACGTGACGCAGATCATCACCAGCATCATGCAGATGCTGATGTTCCTCACCCCCGTGTTCTGGCTTCCCGAGAACCTCCCGGGCCGCGCCAAGTACGTGCTGTGGAACCCCTTCGCGCAGATGCTCGACCTGCTGCGCACGCCGCTGATGGGCGGCGTGGCCCACCTCGAAAGCTGGATCGGTATCGGTCTGTGGACCGTGTTGTGCCTGACCGCCGCGAGCGTGATGTTCGTCAAATACCGTCGCCGCGTCGTTTACTGGCTCTGATCCATGGCATCCATTTCACTCAAGAACGTTTCGGTCAGCTTCCCCATCTACGGGGCCGGCTCGGTGTCACTCAAGAAGACGCTGGCGGCCTCCGTCACCGGCGGGCGCTTCGGCAAGGAAACCGGCGTCACCGTGGTGCAGGCGCTCAGCGGCCTCAACCTCGAACTCAAGAGCGGCGACCGGCTGGGCCTCATCGGCCACAACGGCGCAGGCAAGTCCACGCTGCTGCGCACGCTGGCGGGCGTCTATGAACCGTCGTCGGGCGAGTTCACGCGCCAGGGCTCCGTGGCCAGCCTGATCGACCCCGCACTGGGCATCGAGATGGACGCCACCGGCATCGAGAACATCATGCTGCGCGGCCTCGTGATGGGCATGAGCAAGAAAGAGGTCGACCGGCTCACGCCCGACATCTGCGAATTCAGCGGCCTGGGCGAGTACGTCAACATGCCCGTTCGCACCTACTCGACCGGCATGATGATGCGGCTGGCGTTCTCCATCTCGACCAGCGTCGAAGCCGACATCCTGCTGATGGACGAATGGCTGTCGGTGGGCGACGCCGCGTTCACCGAGAAGGCCGAGAAGCGGATGCGCGACGTGGTCTCCAAGTCGGGCATCCTGGTGCTGGCCTCGCACTCGCCCGAGCTGATTGCCAAGGAATGCAATCGCGTGATTCACCTGGAGCACGGACGAATCGTAGAAAGCTGAGGAAGCACGGCTGCAAACGCCGTGACTCACATCGGTCTCCGTAGACCCTCCGGGCATTCAACGAATATGATGATTGCCCCCCGTCTTGCGCCCCCAAGGATTGAATGAATATGCATTTCAAGTGCAACATTTGCGCGTCTGTCCGTGTGGGCCGGTCATTGACACGGGGTGATGGGCGCAATGTCCTGTTCTGCGAGAACTGCGACATGGGGGTCGTCGAAGTGGTTCCCGAAGATACGAGTGTCTTCTATGAAGACACGTACTACGGTGCGAGCAACGCGGACGAGGTCGGATACCACGACTACGAGTTCACGGCGGATCACAGCCTTCTGTGGGTCCAGCTGGTGCTGGAGGCGATCTCACCCGCGGGCCGGATTCTGGACATCGGTTGTGCCAACGGCCATTTGCTCCGAAGCCTGAACGGCGACTACGAACGCTTCGGCATCGAGGTCAATGCGGCCGCAGCCGGCGTGGCCCAGCAGAGAGGCGTGGCCGTCATTGCCTCCGATGTGTTCGATCCCGCAGTCAGCAATCAAACGCATGGCAGTTTCGACTTCATCACGTCGATCGCAACCTTCGAGCACGTGAACGATTTCAGGGGCGCATTCGATGTTTCCCTGAAATCCCTTCGACCCGACGGTGTCCTCATCTTCGAGGTCCCGCTGATGTCGTACACAAGGAACAACAAGGATTGGCTCGAATCCTCTTACGAGCATGTCTACTACCCCACGGTCAAGGGGCTGGAGGCCTTGTTCAAGGAATTTCCGGACCATCAATTCACTGGATTCGAGTCCGATATCGCCGGGTACAGCTCGACCTACATCGGCGTCGCCGCTCACGATTCTGCGGTCTTCGCTCGCGTGAGCCAGCTTCTCGAGGCAATGACACGGCCTTCGCCCGCCGGTCTATCCGACGAGGAGACCTGCATCAATCTTGCGTACAACGTCGTCCACTCATTCAACGTGACTGCCGACCGCATTCTGGCGCTGCCTACGCTGGTCAAGCATGCCTACAGTTTCAATCTGGTGAAGCGCCTGACCCAGCTCTGGCATGCGGACCGGGTCGTTGCAGACAATGCCGGAGGCGCATTGGAAAGTGCGAAATGGCACGAACAGCAAGCGAAGAACTGGCAGCACGAGTGGAATCGCCTGCATCACGACACTGAAGAATTGAAGGCGACCAACGCCGAGATGTACAAGCAGTTGCAGTCTCTGTCCAAGCGACACTGAAGACCACGTTGGAGCAGATGATGCCTCGGTCTCCGGCAAGACTGCGGCCTTGCCGCACTCTGCGCGATCGCGAGTCGTCCTTCAGATCGAGGCTACTTTCGCGAAAGCGGCCCCATACGCCTCGATCATCTTTTCGCGGCTGAAATGCGCCAGCGCATGGGCGCGCGCGGCAGTCTTCAGTGCGTCGAGCGCCTGTGGCTGCCCCTGCAACCTGGACAGCAGTCCGTGAATGCGCTCGGTTTCAGTCGGATGCATCAGAAAACCGTTGACCCCGTCGGCCACCAGTTCAGGGATTCCGCCCACTGGCGCTGCAATCACGGGAATGCCACACGCATTCGCCTCCATGACCAGAACGGGTCTGCCATCGAACTTCGACGGCAGGATGAGCACATCCAGTTGGTGCAATGCTTCTTTGGCGTGCTCCACAAAACCGTGATACCTCAGCCTGTCGGTGATCCCACTGGTTGCAACGCGTTCCTTGACCATGGCCGCATCGGGGCCCGTGCCGAACATGTCGAAATCGAGACCGGGGTTCAGGCTCGCCAGCCGCCGCGCCAATTCGATGAACCCAACAGGATTCTTCTCACCTGACATCCGGCCGACATATCCAACCTTGAGTCCAGCGCCGCTGGGCGGCGTGGCGGCAGGGAAAAAATCGTCCACGTCGACGCCGCTGCGAACGACAACAACAGGAGGATCGGGCCTGCGGGACGATCGCCTGATGAAATCGCCCATGAAATCACTCTCGACGATCACGGCATCGAAGCATCCTTCATAAAGGAAGTGGTTCAACGTATGGCCGATTTCGTTGTACAGGATGTCGGCAATCCGCAGCGCAGGCAACCGCTCTTTCCAATAGGGAAGGAGGTGATACAGCTGGGTCGCACCCACCTGCAGGACGAGATCTATCTTGCGATCGACAAGAAGTTCTTGAACCAGATCGAACCGGGTCACCGAGGACATGCCGGACAGGTTGAGAAGATGCCCGGTCGAGGCGAAATCTTCCAGCGCATCAGACTCATAGTCTGCCGATGCATCGCCGCAATAAGCCACCGTGATCTCGACTCCGCGCGCTCTGAGCGCACGGAAGATCGCAATCGAGAGAGCCCCCTTCACCAGGAAAGGGAGCAGTGCCATGATACGGGGCGAGTTCATTTGGTCAGGGCACGGACAAGACGCGACCATGCACGCCGGGGAAAGGAGGGTGAACCACGTGAGGCCAGAGCTTCATTGAGCGCCTGGTGCTCGGCCTGGAGCGAACGATAGGCGCGCTCCCAGTTCTCGCACTCCCCTTTGAAGTAGTCCCTTGCCTCGATATAGGCCTGGATGTCGCGGTGACAGGAGTCCCTCGCCTCGATATAGGCTTGGATGTCGCGGTGACAGGAGTCCCTCGCCTCGATATAGGCCCGGATGTCACTGTGAAGCTTGTCGACTTCCTGATAGGCATCGGCGCTCGGCCCCGCAAATGCAAGGGAACGTCGACCGATTTCGGCGAGCTCGGGATGGTTGCTGTAGTTTCCCAGCATGGCAAGGAAATGCTGGAAATCAGAGACCGCTGTCGATTGCATCATCACGCCGATCAGCCTATGTGCCTGCAATGGCGGCAACTGGCTCAGCGATGGATGGCGGCATGTCCATGCAACCATTCGCGTGATGGAAGGAAGCAGCGAACGCGCTTCGGCAAGAGGCACCAGATTGCGTTGCATCGCGTAGCTGACCTCGAGCAGCGTGCCGACCGGATCACCGTGTGTCACGCCACGCGAGTGCGCACGAATGGAAGTCAGGGGCTGCGGAATGATGGCGAACTTGCATCCGTGCTGCAGCGCGCGAGTCCACAGTTCGTAGTCCGGCGCGCGGACCATCAGCGGGTCATCCAGCCCGATTCGCTGGTGCGCGGAGGCGCGCACCATGGTGGAGGACCGGCACAGATGGTTGGCACCGATCCAGGTGTCGACCAGATTCAGGTCGCGCGGCTGGTTGTATCCCGCCTCCATCGCGTCGGCCGATGGGTGCCGATTGTCATTCTCGTCATAGATCGCGACATAGGTACCAATGACATCGAGTTGTGGATTCCGGCTAGCCGCCTCCAACTGGATTTCGGCTTTTCGCGGATCGACCCAATCGTCCGCATCCAGGTTGACCAACCACTCGCCACGCGCTTCTTGAACCGCCCGGTTGTAGCTGGCCGCACCGCCCAGGTTCTTCTCATTGACGAACAGCCTGATGCGCGGGTCTTCGAAGGAGGAAACGATGGCCACCGAGTTGTCGACGGATCCATCGTCCACGACCACGATCTCGAAGTCCTGCACCGTCTGGTCCAGGATGCTGCGCAACGTCTTGCCTATGTAGCGCTCGTAGTTGTACGAAAGAACGATGTACGAGAGAAGCGGGCTCTTGCTCATTGGAGGCAACCAGTGACGCGGTCCAGCTCACCCGCCGACAGGTCAGCGTGGAAAGGCAAGCCGATGACACGGGGTGCGAGGGCGTCGGTTGCCGACAGGTCGGACCTCGGCACATCCTTGAACGCCGGATGCCGGTGGCAACCCAGGCCCCACCAGCGACGCCATTCGACCTTGGCATCGTCGAGCCGAGCCAGGGTCGCGGCGAGATCCGCAGCCGGAACCATCACGTTCAACGTCATGGTGACCCAATCGGTTCCGACCCCGCGCTGCAGCTGCACCGCTTTTCCTTCCAGTCGACTCGCATACGCGGCCGTCAGGTCACGCATTTCCTGGAGGCGCGCCGGCAGCCCGTCCAGCGCCGCCAAGCCCACCGCTGCCGCGTATTCGGAAATGCGATAGTTGCCCGCGCGCAGCGAAGACAGGCGCTCCTGGCCGGCGAATCCGAAGCCCGTCATGGCGGTCGCGCGTTCCATCAACGCCTGGTCGGCACAGAAGATGGCGCCGCCTTCGCCGATGCCCAGCGTCTTGGTGGCATGCAGGCTCACGCAAACGGGTTGCTGGCCGATACCGGAGAGCGAAGTCAATGCCGCCGCCGCATCGAACACGACGGGAATCCCGTGCCGCGCCTCGAAGTCTGCCCACGCGGCGAAGTCCGGCGGCGCACCGAAGGCACTGACGACCAACACGGCAGCAACCGGGCCGGGCACGGACTTCAGCGCGGCGGTCGCGATTTCGGGCGTGAGCGCCAGGGTGTCCGGATTTGCCTCAAGCAGGTACGGCGTCAGCCCGGCATTGCACACCGCGTGCGCACTGGCGATGAAGGTGAACGCCGGCATCAGGCAGTGGCCGCCTTGTTCGCAACGCAACCTCAATACAAGCTCGATCGCGGTGGTTCCATTGGAGGTCAGCGTCGTGTGACTGCCTCCGACCAGATCGCCGAGACGGCGCGCAAACTCTCCATTGAGCGGCCCGTAGTTGCTGTACGTGCGGGAGCTGTCGATGCGCTCGAGGTAAGGAAGGAGTTCAGCCGACGTTGGCAGTTTCGGTCGCAAAACCTTGATCGTCGCCGGAGAAGCGTCGCGTTCTTGCATGGGCATGACTTGAGACATCTGAGCAGCTGGGGAAAAAGGGCTACCCGAAGGTAAGACAGCAGGGGCAATGTCACCCCCCGCGACGAATGGGGCGCGCCGGAACGCCAACGACGGTCGATCCGGGCTCGACGTCCCGGATCACCACTGCGCCGGCCCCCACCGTCGACCAAGCACCGATCACAACACCTGGCGCGACGGAGACGCCCACGCCCAGATTGGCGCCCTCTTGAATCGTGACGCGACCGGCAAGGGCGCACGAAGGACCAAGATTGACGAAATCCCCAAGCACACAATCATGGGCGATCGTGCAACCGGGATTGATCAACCCGTGGGACCCGATTGAGACATCCGCCGTGATGCTGCAAAGGCCGATGATCATGGCTCCTTCACCGATTGAAACACGGGAGCCGATCACCGCAGCCGGATGCCGCACCGAGACGAATGCGGCGCCGGCCCCCAGAGACAGTGCGGCACGTTGACGCGCCCTGCCATCCCCGATCGCCAGGACGAAGCACGCGGCAGGGTCCGACAAAGTCGCAAGACGCTCGGCACGTACTGGCAGACCCTGAATATCCGAGATCGGGAAGCCCGGATCAACCATGAAGCCGGACACGCCTTCCCCGCATGCTTGCAGGGCGGACAGCACTTCGCGCCCCAATCCACCCGCCCCATAGATAAAAAGAGTCATGCGCAGAGATATGGTAGATCGAGAGAAAGGTGCCCTGCCAAGGCAAGTTGGGCGGGTATCAAGTTGACATTCATGCCTGTTGCACCCGCAGCACACCCGTGAAGAACAATTCAAGTTGGCCTGCGCCCCGACAGCACAGCTTCATGCAGCCAATTGAATTTTCATCGGGCAAATGATTCAAGAAGGTAAGAAATTAATTCTTTCAATACACGGCGATCCACGACATTGCCAATCTTGGTTCAGCCAATTCGGCATCGCTGTATTCATTGCCAGGATCAAGGAGCCGAATGCCCATCATTTGCGACGAACGAAGCGATAAGCCTGCCAGGTCCAGCGGGCAGCCAACACGCCGCCCCGAATGATCCAAGGCGCGTTGCGCTCGAGCCAACGCGAAGCCTTGAGGCTCGCGAAAACAATCTGCTCGTCGTACTGCCCTCCGGATCCGAAGAGCCCGCTGATGAGTTCTTCCGCCGTGGGCTCCATCCTGGGAGGCGCGACCACGGAGTCGTCGACAGCCTCCGACTGATTGCCGGCGACCGCTGAGCCAAGGCCCACCACGAGCTGCCTGGATTTCTGCCTGAGCGATGCGGAGGCACTTGTTCGCAGCAGGTCGCTGTATTCGATGCGCCTGCGGGCAAGATCGCGCGGCGTGTGCACCATGGAATTGCGCCGCTTCCTGTAGAAGAAGAAGACGTCGGTGGTCACGATGGACCGCAGGCCCGCATCGCACATCCTCATGAAGAGCGACCAGTCTTCGTAGCAGCTCAAGCTCTCCAGGTAGGGGAACCGTTCCATCGCCGATCGCCTGAAAAGCGCAGTGGCGGTGGAGAACCTGTTCTCGAGCAATCCGGCGACAACAGCCTCGCCGGAAAACATGGCGTAGTCACGGCAGGGGTTGACGGCTGCTCCCACCACGGGCGGCACGTCTCCATCGATGAAATAGCCCGCCGGGGTCACGACGATATCGAACTCCGCGTTGTTCTCCAGCGCGGCCACGCCGACCTCGAGAAAGCGCGGATGGATCAGGTCGTCGGCGTCGAGTGTCAGCACGTACGGTCCAGTCGCATGACGAACGCCGACATTGCGCGCTCCCGCCAGGCCGACATTCGCGGCCAGCCGGATCACCTTGACGCGCGGGTCCGCGCTGCGCGCGAGTTCGTCGATTCCGAGCACGCTCTGTGCGTCCGTCGATGCATCGTCCACCACGAGGATTTCGATGTTCCCGTAGTTCTGCCCGATCAGGTTCTCGAGCGTCGCAGGCAAATAGCCGCCGAGGTTGTAGTGAGGCACCACGACCGAGACCAGGGGAAGTTGTTCACCCAATGCCCGCCACGCCCGCTTTCGCTTCGCAGCGGTGAGCCACGGCCACGGACTCTCCGGATGGCGCACCGGCACCAGCTTTTCATTGCGGGTGAAGTTGCGCTCCAGCACCTCGACCAGCCCGGTGGGCGTTCCGTCGAACTTCAGGCAGTTGATCCCGTCAAGCCAGGGCGTGCCTTCGCCGAACGCGGGATTCGCCTTGTTCAGGATCACGCGCCCTCCCTGCAGTGACACGTCCAGTGCCGCAGTGGCTGCAGCCTCGAAGGCACCCGGGAACACGACCGTCGCATTTGCGGCCAGCGCGTCGAACACGTGCTGCTCCGCGTGCGCCAGAAAAACGGCACGCTCGACAAGCGTCGGGGGAACCAGCCGTTCGATCTGCGCACGATAGGCCTCGTCGGTGCTGCGCGCATCCAGCGTCATCGCGCCGGTGTACTGCGGGCAGTTGCGCATCAGGCCGACGACGCCGCGCACGAAGAGGTCGGGGCGCTCCGACCGCTGGAATTCGGAGGCGAAGACCACGGCTTGATCCGTTGACGCAGGCACCGTATCGGTGGCGAGCGACGTGCGATCGAACGGCACGTGGCAGAGCACCCGAGGCTCCCATTCCTGCACCGGGAAATCGAAGATGTCGCGCACGGCCTCGCTCACGGCGAGACTGGGCGCCACGACGTAGTCGCAATCGCGCAGGCATTTGCGCTCAAGGTCGCTCAAGTTGAGATCTGCGATCGCGAGCGGTCTCGCTTCAGCGTGCAGGAGCGCGGTGTGCGATCCGTGAAGACGAACGGCCACGGTGGCATCGGGCAGAAAGCCCCGGAGCCGGCATTCCTGCAAGGTACAGAATGCCAGCCCCCCGAGATCCGGAAACTCCAGGTAGTCGATGGGGCCGCTCTTGCTCAATTCGGCCAGGGCCCTGAAGACGCATGCCGAGCGCCAATGCCACAGCGTGTTCGAGTACGCCGAGGCGGGTGGATGATGGCGCGAATCGGTGAAGCGGCCCTGGGTCGCTCGTGTGTCGACCTCGACCAGCTCCACGTGAGGGAACGCGGCCTTGAACGCCGTGGCATCGACGGCGGCATCGACCATCACCAGGGTCGTGCGCTTGCGGTCTGCTTCGTCGAGCGCACGCAGCATGTTGCGCATCACCCGGCCGCTGGCCCCGGGCGTGTACGGAGTCAGCTCCGTGGAAACGAACACGAGACGGCTCATTCAGCTTCCCTGAAAGCGCCGGCGACGCCGGAGTGCGACAGCGGCGTTCCGCCGGCAATACCGTGGCCAACTCGCACGCCGCCGGGAGACCCCGGATTGGCGCACACCGTCGCGCCAGCCGACAACATTGAATCAGACACTGCGTCTCCCCCATCCCGCTTCGGGATCTTTTTCATCGTCTTACATCGGCTGATTCGCCCGCAAGCGATCGCCTGTTCTCTTCAGCCGCGGTTCGCAGCCTGCCACCGCCATGCATCGCGGCACATCTCATCGACATCGCGCTTGGCAACCCAGCCCAGCAGTTCGCGCGCAAGACTCACGTCGGCAAAACTGATGCCGATGTCCGCATCCCGCCGCGGAACGATCTCATAAGGGACACGCTGGCCACTGACCCGTTCGAACGTCCGGATGACTTCCAGCACCGAGGTTCCATGTCCTGTTCCGAGATTGACCACGATACGAGCCTGATTCTTCATGAGGAAATCGAGCGCAGCCACATGCCCCTCTGCAAGATCCATGACATGGACGAAATCGCGCACGCCGGTTCCATCGTGGCTCGGGTAATCGTCGCCGAAGATCTGCAACGACGGACGGATCCCCGCAGCCACCTGACACACCAACGGCATCAAATTGCTGGGCGTGCCCAAAGGGCTCTCGCCGATCAACGCACTGGGGTGTGCGCCCGTCGGGTTAAAGTACCGGAGCGTCGCAATGCGCCATTGCGGATCCGAGCGACCCAGTTCATTCAGCAAGTCTTCCACGACCAGCTTGGTGCGCCCGTAGGGATTGCTCACCGCACAGGGTGCGTCCTCGGCAACCGGCATCGGCTGCTCGGGCCCATAGACGGTTGCAGATGACGAGAAGACCAGGGTCTTGCATCCCGCACGCGCCATCGCCCCCATGAGCGCAATGGAACCGTGCACGTTGTTGTCGAAGTAGTCGATCGGCTGGCTGATCGATTCGGTCACCGCCTTCAGCCCGGCGAAATGCAGGACCGCGGACACCGGATGGCCTGCAAAGACCTTGTCCAATGCCGCCGGGTCGCGGATGTCGCCCTTCTGCCAGACCACGGGCCGCCCGATGATTTGCTCCATGCGCGCCAGGACGGCTGGGGCGCTGTTGGAGAAATTGTCGAACACCACGAATTCATGCCCGGCACGTGCCAGCTCTATGCATGTGTGGGACCCGATGTAGCCGGCCCCGCCAGTGACCAGAATCAACGCCCGACTCCGGCAAGGCTGTCGGCGAGCGACGGCGCGGCGGCGTCCTTCGCCGACAGGATCGGGGAAGCACCGAACAGCGGCCATTCGATGCCGATCGCCGGGTCGTTCCACGCAATGCTCCGCTCGTGGGCGGGCGCATAGTATTCGGTGGTCTTGTAGAGGAAATCGGCGCTTTCGCTCAACACCAAGAAGCCGTGCGCCAGGCCGGGAGGAATCCAGAGCTGCCGGTTGTTGTCCTCGCTCAGTTCGACCCCCACCCATCGCCCGAAAGTCGCCGACGTGGGGCGGATGTCGACCGCGACGTCAAACACGGCGCCGCGAGCCACGCGGACCAGTTTGCCCTGTGCCTGCTCGACCTGGTAATGCAGCCCCCGCAACACGCCCTTCGACGAGCGGGAATGGTTGTCCTGCTTGAACGTCAGCTCCGAGCCGGTCGATCGCCGGAACACCTCCTCGTTGTAGCTCTCGAGGAAGAAGCCTCGGGCATCACCGAAGACTTTGGGCTCCAGGACAACGACGTCCGGAATGCTGGTGGGAGATATCTTCATACTTCATCGTTAGGGAAACGCTCGCCGTCAAACCCGGCGCCACGATCAGGGCATTGTTATCCAAAATCCTGACTGGATTGCCCCGGCGTTACTCCCCTTGCCCAGGTATCCATGCCAGGAGATCGTGAAAACAACGGTACGGCCTTTGGCGACCTCTCCCGCAGGTGTTGTACGGCGTTGGCTGGGCTGCTTCACCCCTGCCCAATCAAGCGCCGCAGTTCGCTCTCATATTGCCGCAGCATTGCCTGAATGTCGAAGCGGCGCTCCGCAAAGGCTCTGGCGGCCAATTGAAAGTCTTCGAGCTTCTGCTTGTCCGAAGCAAGCTCTTCAATCCTGCGAGCGAATTCGTCGTACGCACCGGGCGCGCACAGATAGCCTTGCTGCCCTTCCTCGATCATGTCCGGCAGTGCCCCGACCCTGGACGCGATCACCGCCGTCCCGCTGGCCAATGCTTCCATGATGATGTTCGGTCGTCCGTCAAGCCGCGACGGCAGGCACAGGATGTCGCACGCCTGGAGGTAAGGCCTGAGATCCGCGACGGAGCCTTTCAACAAGAATCTCCCAGGCGGGAAATTGGCCGCTGCAATGGCCGATCTGAGCTCCGGCTCGAGAGAGCCGGTGCCAGTCATCAGGAACACCACATTCGATTCGCTGGAAATGCGCTTCGCTATTTCGACGAAGCCCAGAGGGTCTTTTTCCTCGGACCAACGGCCAAAGAATCCGACGACTGTTGCGTTTCCAGGAATATCGCCGGCCATCGGGGAGGGCTGCCCCGGATCCGCCGGCGCGTTTTTTTCCAGATCGACACCGCTTTCCACCAGGCTGATGCGCTGCGGGGATTCGCCCGCGGCAATCAACCATTCCCGCACTTCGGCATTTTCAATGAAGGTCAGGTCGATGCAGTCGGCATACCGCCGGTTGTTGGCTGTATGGCCCACCGTATTGAAAAGCAGGTCGGCCACGGCAAGACGCGGATACCTGAGCTTCCATGCGGGCAGGCAGTCATATGCAAAAGCACTGCCGATCACCCAGAGGATCTGGACATCCCTGGATTGCAGCAGGTGATCGAAAAAGTCGCGCCAGTATTCAGGTTCGAGAAACCGCGGCAGATGGAATATTTCCGGCGTTGCCGATTCGAACCAGGAGGTGGTATCGCCGTGGGTTTGCCCCACGGGCACGGTCGTCACGATCACCACGCGCCACCCATTGCGCGCCAATTGCGCAACGATGGCACTCAACAAGCGCTCGGCGCCACCCAGAACCAGGAATGGCAGGGCGATCAACAAGGTGGGGCCGGTGGTCGCCTGAACATGGAAGTCGCGCCGGGTCGCAAAGGACTGCGGCGGACGAGCCGGTGCAGAAGCGCCTGCTGCTCTCGCAGACTGAAGTGCGTCTTCCGTCAGCACGTCTTCGTTGAAGCGATGGACCAGCAGCTTCTGGATTTCGTTGTCGAGCACGTCGCTTCTATTGCTTAGCGTGTTGCCGTGGCTGCGATAGTGGAAAAGCGGCTCGCGAATGCCGATGAAGCGCGCGCCGAGCGCCGCAAGGCGCACCCAGAACAACCAGTCCTCGTGGACATGCCCCGTGGTCGGGTCCGTGTCCCGGTAGCCGCCGGCCTTGCGCCAGAACTCCTTGCTGTACACGGCGCAAGTGAGCGCATTGTTGCCGTCGAGCAGCATGTCCAGGGTCGGGCGTTCGTGTGGCGTCCAGGCATCCGATCTGTCGCCAAAGAACTGCAGCCCCGGCGAGACCACCCCGTAACCGGAATGCTCCAGCATGAAGACCGCCTTCTCGATGTAAGTCGGCGCGATGCGGTCATCGGCATCCAGGCAGCAGATGTACTTGCCCCTGGCGTGACTGATGCCGAAGTTTCGGTTGGCGCCGGCACGGTACGGCTGGTCCTGCAGCAGCAGCCGCAGCTTGGGCGATGCCTTGGACACGGCATCGATCAGGCGCTGGCGGGAGTCGGGGGAGCTCGAGCCCCCCTCCACCACGATGATCTCGATGTCGGTGAAGGTCTGCGCCTCGACCGAACGGATCGCCTCGCCCACGAGGTGGCCGTAGTTGAAGCAAGGAATCACGATGCTGACGAGCGGCCGATCCGATGGCCAGTCCTGCCCGCTCGGCGGTTGCACGGCATCCGGTACGACGCCTGCCGGTGCGAGGAGACGGACCGCCGCCGCGGTGCGCTTCGCGGCCTCCAGATTGCTGGCGCCGCTTCCGCCCTGCGCGCGTCGGCGCCTGAATTCCCGAAGGTGATCGAAGATGCGACCCCGAAGCGTCCACCACGCCAGCTTTGCGACTTGCTTCGCCCGTCGCGCAGCACGGGGATTGTTCGTCGCCCAGCGACGCAAGGGCGTCGTGGCTCGCCATGCGATGGTTTGTTGCATGGCCTCCAGCCGACCCGTGGCCTCCAGCGCCCGATGTTCCATGGCGGAGGTCTTCGCGACCTCCTCGGAGAGTTTCCTGCGAAGCGCCGCAGTCTCGCCCTCACGCTCCGCGGCCCGCCTGATCTCGAAGTTGATGGCCTCGGTGGCCTGCGCCGCATTGAGACGCGCGTCCGCGAGGATCACTTCGACTTCGGCCTTCAGGCGTTGGACCTCGCGGTTCACAGCCTCGAAACCCACCGGTTGCCGGTTGCCGGATTGCAGTCTCTTCAGGTCGAACGACCAGAGCTGCCCAATGCGCGCAACCAGCGGCGGCGTGAACTCGCTGCCGTCCAGTCGCGAAAGCGATCGCACCGAAGCTTCGGTCGCCTGGCCTGCATGCAGAAGGTGCAGGTGCGTCAGGGCCTTGGTTTCCTCAGTCGTCGCGCCATCGAAGTCGGCGTTCATCAAGCGTTCAAAGACTTCCTTGACGCGCGCAGCCTGGCGTTCGCTCTTCGTGACGATGCCGACATAGGTCGAGGCGTAGTCCTTGATGGGAACCTCCGCGCCGATCAGATGAGCGCCGAGCGCCGTTTCGACGATGTGGCGGATCGCCCCCTCGGCCGGATAGTAGATGTGCTCCAGGGAACTGTTCAGCCATGCCGCGTTGTTGGACTCGGCCGACATGACGGGGACCTCGAACAGCAGGAACCCGTCGTCTTTCAGCAGCTCGATGGCGGCGTGGAATCCGCCGCGGAAATCGAGCAGATGCTCGAAGACCGCGATGGCGGTCACCACGTCGAATTCGGCGCGATGGTCCTGTACCAGCTGCGGCGCCAGCAGGTTGTTGCCAAGGAGCCGGATGCCCTTGCCCTGCGCCTGCCCGGCGGCCTTGGCGTTGACTTCGATGCCGGACTTGTCGAAAGCGCTTGTGAACTTGTCCAGCAAGTAGCCGTTCGCGCAGCCTATGTCGAGAATTTTCCCGTGGTCGGCCAACAAACGGACCAGCGCGGCAGCCCAACCCAGTCCGTGCTCGGCCATGAACTCATAGTCCGCATAGCCGCTGCTCGCGCCGTTCACGTAGTAGTTGTCGTCGTAGTACGCCTGCGTGCTCTCCGGCAGGTTGGCGATCACACCCAGGCCGCAATGAGTGCATCGCTTGATTTCCATGCCATCTGCCCGAATGGCGAACGGCTTGAAGCTGGTATCGGAACACGCGTTGCAGATCATTTTTTTGCTTGCCAGTAGAAAACGAAAGGCAGTCCGGCGTGGCGCCGAACACGTCCCTTGCACGCCCTCGATTTAAGTTGCGGAGATCTCTTCGCGCGCGCTGCGCAGGGTCTCTTCGAGAACCGAGTCCATGTCGGAGGCCTCGACGTGAAGCCCCAGTGCCTTCAGTCTGGACGGGTCGCCGACAAAAGCCCTGACATCGCTGTTGCCGCGCCGCGACTCATCGTGCTTCAACTCGACCGGCACGCCGGAGACAGCGATCAACCGCTGTGTGAGGTCAAGCAGACGCTGTCCGTCGCCGCTGCAGATGTTCACCACCTGCGCAGAGGCGTCGCTCGCCAGGGACAGGTCGACAAGAAGCTTCGCAGCGATCCGCACATCCATGAAGTCCCGCACGACATCGAGATCGCCGGTGGACAGCACACCGCCACGCGTGCCCATGCAAGCGATCTGGTGCGCAAAGCTTCCCAGGGCCAGAGACTTCGGCATGCCAGGCCCGATGGGGTTGAACAGCCGGGCCACCACCACGGGCAACCCGCGCGAAGCCGCGACGAAGGCGTGGCTCGTCTGCGCCAACTTGCTCGCGCCGTAGGCCGTGTTGGGACGGCAGGTCGCATCCTCGCGCACGGGCTGCTGGGCGGCGGGCACCGCCCCGTATTCGGCTGCGCTACCCGCCAGGAGCACGCGCGGCTTGCGCGGCATGGCGAGCGCGCCATCCAGCAGGTTGGCAGCGAATACGACGTTGGCCTCGTAGAGCTCGCTATAGGAGGGAGCGGAGGAAACCCCCGCCAGATGCATGACGAACTGCGGCTCTACAGACAAGAGCAGATCGCGGACCTCGGCCGCATCGGCAGGATCGGCAAGCACGCGCCTTGCCTCGCCTGCGACAGCGGCCCGTTCGGCTCTGCTGACGGCGAAGACTTCAAGGCCACGCGCCTGCAGTTCTTCAAGCACCGCCCGCCCGACGAATCCGCTGGCACCGGTGACAAACACGCGCATAGGCTACTCGGGCAGGAAAAGCTCGCGACTCTCGTCGAACATCTTCTGCGCTGTCGAGTAGTCTTCCGGTCGGCCGATGTCGAGCCAGAAGCTCTCGGGCTGTTGGTGGCAGCGCACCTTCTTGCCGGCCGCGCTCAACTTGAGCAACAGGTCCGGCATGTCCAGGTGAACACCCTCGCTGACATGCGGCTTCACCGCGTCGCGGTTGAGCATGTAGAGGCCCATGCTGACCAGGTGCTTGCTCATGGGTTTCTCGAGGTAACCCTGGAGATTCATCTCCGCATCGACCTGGATGAGCCCGAAATCGATCTTGACCTCTCGTTCGTAGACGCAGATCGTGGCATCCGATTGCCGCTCGGCATGCGTGCGGACCAGTTGGCCGATGTCGAACGTGGTGAGCAGGTCGCCGTTGGTGACGATGAAGTTCTCGCCGACCTTGTCGATCAGTGCGCCAAGCGGACCGGCCGTCCCCAGAGGGCTGTCCTCGAGGCTGTAGTCGATCTTCAGCCCGAATCGCGAACCATCGCCGCAAAACGCGCGGATCAGGTGATGCAAATGGTTGACCGCAAGGATGACTTCGTCGACGCCGGCGCGACGCAGCTGCCGCAGCAGGAGTTCCAGCACCGGCATGTCCCCCAGGGGCATGAGGGGCTTGGGAAACGAGGCGGTGAACGGCTGAAGGCGAGTGCCCTTGCCGCCGGCCATGACGACTGCTTTCATGATGCTTGCTCCCTCAGACGGTGTAGACCGCAGGGCGGTACAGGTGGATGTTGCGGCGGATGAATTCGATGCTCTGGCGCAACCCCTCGTCCAGGTCGACTTGCGGCGACCACCCCATCAACTTCGCGGCCAGCGCGTTGTCGGAGACGAGCTTCAAGACCTCGCTCTTGTCGGGGCGCATGCGCGCGGTGTCCGCAACGATCTCTTTTTCCACGCCCATCAGCTTGAGGATGCGCTCGGCAAAGTGACCGATCGTGTAGGTCGAGCCGGTTCCCAGGTTGATGGTCTGCCCCTCGATGCCGGGCGTCACCGAAGCAGCGACGAAGCCGGCGACCGTGTCCGTCACGAAGGTCATGTCGCGCTCAGGGGTCAGCGATCCGAGCTTGATCACGTCCTGGGTCAATGCCTGCGAGATGATGGTCGGGATGAATGCCCGGGCGGACTGGCGTGGGCCGAACGTGTTGAACGGGCGCAAGGTCACGACACCGGTGTCGAACGAGCGGTAGTAGCTCTCGGCGATCTTGTCCGCCCCGATCTTCGAGGCCGAATAAGGCGACTGCCCTTGCAGCGGATGCTCTTCGTCGATCGGCACGCGCACCGCGGTGCCGTACACCTCGGAGGTGCTCGTGTGGACGACGCGACGAACCGACAGACGGCGCGCGGCCTCCACGACGTTGAGCGTTCCCTCGACGTTGGTGCGCACGTAGCTGCGCGGGGCAACGTACGAATACGGAATGGCGATCAGGGCCGCCAGATGGCAGACGACGTCGATGCCCTGCATGGCATGCATGACGAAATCGCCATCGTCGATGTTGCCCGCCACGACGCGGAACTGCCCCTTCACGTCATCCGGTGCGAATTCGAGATTGCCCCAACTCGATGCGGAACCGTAGCGGACCATGGCCGTGACGTCAGCGCCGGCACGCACGAGCGCTTCGACGAGATGGCTTCCGATGAACCCGCCTGCGCCGGTTACGAGGTACTTTTGACCCGTCAGGGTTTGAGTTGATGCGTGCATGACTTGTACTACCGAAGAAATTGTTGTGTGTCAGTGTTCAGAATGAGTGCTCTTCGGCAAGCAGCCGATTGAGGTACTTGCCGTAGGCATTTTTCTGCAGTGGCAAGGCCAGCCGCGCCAGTTGCTCCTTGTCGATGAAGCCATGCCGCCACGCGATTTCCTCCGGGCAGGCGATCTTCAACCCCTGCCGGTGCTCCAGCGTGGCGATGAACTGCCCCGCCTCCAACAGGCTTTCGTGCGTACCGGTATCGAGCCAGGCATAGCCGCGCTGCATGATCTGCACGTTGAGCCGGCCAAGATCGAGGTACGCCTGATTGACGGCCGTGATCTCGAGCTCGCCTCGTGCACTCGGCTTCACCGCCTTGGCGATGTCGATGACCTGGTTGTCGTAGAAGTACAGGCCCGTCACGGCGTAGTTGCTCTTGGGCTTGAGCGGCTTTTCCTCGATGCTGCTGGCCTTGCCTTGTGCATCGAATGCGACCACGCCATACCGCTCCGGGTCATGCACGTGGTACGCGAACACAGTGGCTCCCGCGTCCTGCGCGTCGGCGCCGCCCAGCAGATGGGCAAAGTCATGCCCATAGAAGATGTTGTCCCCCAACACCAGCGCGCTCGGCGAGTTCCCCACGAACTTGTCGCCGATGATGAATGCCTGCGCCAGGCCATCGGGACTCGGCTGCACCGCGTACTGCAGGTTGATGCCCCATTGGCTGCCGTCACCCAGCAGCTGTTGGAAGCGCGGCGTGTCCTGCGGCGTGCTGATGATGAGGATGTCGCGCATGCCGCCGAGCATCAGGGTGCTCAGCGGGTAATAGATCATGGGCTTGTCGTACACCGGCAGCAGTTGCTTGCTCATGGCGAGCGTGGCCGGGTGCAGGCGGGTGCCGGAGCCACCGGCAAGGATGATGCCTTTGCGTTGCGTCATGGGTTCTTCTAGTGTGGGAGGCCGGGAAAAATCAGTCGGTCAGAGCGTCTCGCGCAGCATGCGTGCCACGCCTTCCTGCCAGGGCGGCAGTCGCAGGCCGAAGGTGGTCTGCAGCTTGGTGGTGTCGAGCCGCGAGTTGTGCGGCCGCTTCGCGGGCGTCGGAAAGGCGCTGGTGGGCACGGCCTCCACGGCCTGCGGGCCGGCCTTGAGTTCGACGCCGGCCTGCTGCGCCATCTCGAGCACGAAGCGCGCGTAGCCGTGCCACGTGGTCTCGCCGCCGGCGATGGCGTGGTACAGGCCGGCCTTAGCCGGGTCTTGCAACGTGGCGCGGATGGCATGCGCGGTGATGTCAGCCAGCAGTTCGGCGCCGGTCGGCGCGCCGAACTGGTCGTCGATGACAGTCAGCTTGTCGCGCTCCTTGGCCAGCCGCAGCATGGTCTTGGCGAAGTTGCCGCCGCGTGCGGCGTACACCCAGCTGGTGCGAAAGATCAGGTGCTTCGCGCAATGCCGTGCCACCAGCTGCTCGCCTTCGAGCTTGGTCTGGCCGTACACGCTGAGCGGGCCGGTCGCGTCGTCTTCCTTCCAGGGCTTGGTGCCGCTGCCGTCGAAGACGTAGTCGGTGGAGTAATGCACCATCAGCGCGCCGATCTGCTGCGCCGCCTCGGCCACCACGCCGGGCGAGGTGGCGTTGAGCTTGCGCGCGAAGTCGGGCTCGCTCTCGGCCTTGTCGACGGCAGTGTGCGCGGCGGCATTGACGATGACGTCGGGGCGCACCGCCAGCACCGTGGCAGCCAGCTGCTCGGGGCGGCTGAAGTCGGCGTGGAAGTCGGTGCTGTCGAAGTCCAGTGCGACCACTTCGCCGAGCGGCGCGAGGCTGCGCTGCAGCTCCCAGCCGACCTGTCCACCTTTGCCGAGCAGCAGCAACTTCATGCGGAAGCCTTTGCAGGCGCAGCGTCGTATTGCTTCTCGACCCATTCGCGGTACGCGCCGCTTTGCACGTTGCGCACCCACTCGCCGTTGGCGAGGTACCACTCGACGGTCTTGCGGATGCCGGTATCGAAGGTCTCGGCGGGCTTCCAGCCAAGCTCGGCCTCGAGCTTACGTGCATCGATGGCGTAGCGGCGGTCGTGGCCCGGGCGGTCCGTGACGTAGGTGATCTGTTCCTTGTACGGCTTGCCGTCGGCGCGCGGGCTCAGTTCGTCGAGCAGCGCGCACACCGTGTTGACGATCTCGATGTTGGGCTTCTCGTTCCAGCCGCCGACGTTGTAGGTCTCGCCGAGGCGGCCGGCTTCGAGCACGCGGCGGATGGCGCTGCAGTGGTCCTTCACGTAGAGCCAATCGCGCACCTGCATGCCGTCGCCGTACACGGGCAGGTTCTTGCCGGCCAGTGCGTTGACGATCATCAGCGGGATCAGCTTCTCGGGGAAGTGGAACGGGCCGTAGTTGTTCGAGCAGTTGGTGGTGACCACCGGCAGGCCGTAGGTGTGGTGCCAGGCGCGCACGAGGTGGTCGCTGGCGGCCTTGCTGGCCGAGTACGGGCTGTTGGGCTCGTACTTGTTCTCTTCGGTGAAGGCCGGGTCGGTCTTGGAGAGCGAGCCGTAGACCTCGTCGGTCGACACGTGCAGGAAGCGGAAGGCCGCCTTCTGGTCGGCCGGCAGGGCGTTCCAGTAGCCGCGCACCGATTCGAGCAGGCGGAAGGTGCCGAGCACGTTGGTCTGCACGAAGTCTTCGGGGCCGTGGATCGAACGATCCACGTGCGATTCCGCGGCAAAGTTCACGACGGCACGGGGTTTGTGCTCGGCCAGCAGGCGATCGAGCAGCGCGCTGTCGCCGATGTCGCCCTGCACGAAGACGTGGTTCGCGTTGCCCTTGAGCGACGCCAGGGTCTCGAGGTTGCCTGCGTAGGTCAGCTTGTCGAGGTTCACGACGGGCTCGTTGCCCTGCGCGATCCAGTCGAGCACGAAATTGGCGCCAATGAAGCCTGCGCCGCCGGTAACCAGGATCATGGAGTCCCCTGCATGTAGAAAAAAGTTTGCTTTACCAAAAATCAACATTCAATTATCCCATCGGTGTGAAGTGCCGATGTACAGGGCTTGGCCGGCTTGCGGGGCCCGCCTACAATCGCCAACAATTGCAGGAGAGCGGGCCTCCACGGAGGCCCTACCGAAGGCGCAAACTCCCATAAACGCTCAGGTCGGCCCGACGAAATTCCAGGCAACGCCCAGGAACTTCGGCAAGGGGTCAGTACTGCACTCATCGATACAGCCGTCTGGAGAGCCGCCACGCCATGTGGCGCACCGAAGGAGCAAACCCGCTGCGGGTGCAGCAGGGTGAATCTCTCAGGTACCGAGGACAGGGGGAGCGGCAACTTGGACATCGGTCGTCCGGTTGCTTGCTATTGGTTCAATAGCACTCCACGCCCGCCGTTCAAGCGCTGCAAACTCAAAGGTACTTGCAATGCGTGTGATCGTTCTTGGCGCCGGCCTGCTCGGCGTGACTTCGGCCTACTACCTCCAGCAACTCGGCCACGAGGTGACCGTGATCGACCGGCAGGCCACCCCGGCCGCCGAAACCAGCTTCGCCAACGGCGGCCAGATCTCGGTCAGCCATGCCGAACCCTGGGCCAATCCGAGCGCGCCGCTGAAGGTGCTGCAATGGCTCGGCAAGGAAGATGCGCCGCTGCTCTTTCGCATCCGCGCCGACATGCGCCAGTGGCTCTGGGGCCTGCAGTTCCTGCGCGAATGCACCCCCGCGCGCACCCGCCACAACATCGAACAGATCGTGCGTCTCGGTACATACAGCCGGGAAATGTTGCAGCAATTGCGTCGAGACACCGGCCTGAACTATGACCAGCGCACGCAAGGCATCCTGCACTTCTACACGACGCAAAAAGAATTCGACGGCGCCCTCGCGCCCGCCGAGCAGATGCGTGCCCTGGGCTGCGAGCGGCTGGTCATCTCCGCCGACGAGGCCATCAAGATCGAACCCGCCCTCGCCCACATCCGCCCGCAACTCGCCGGCGCCACCTACACCGCCGAAGACGAGTCGGGCGACGCCAACCGCTTCGCGCGCGAGCTCGTGAAGCTGGCCGAGGCGGCCGGCGTGAAGTTCCTCATGAGCCACACGGTGACCGCGCTGCGCGAAGCCGGCGGCAGCATCGACCACGTCGAGGCGACCGACAACGAAGGCCGTTTCCAGCGCATCCGCGGCGATGCCTTCGTGCTCGCGATGGGTTCGCTGAGTCCGTTGTACGCCGCGCCGCTGGGCATCCGCCTGCCGATCTACCCCGCCAAGGGCTACTCGGTGACGCTGCCCGTGAAGGACGCGTCGAAGGCGCACCAGGTCTCGCTCACGGACGACGAATACAAGCTGGTGTTCTCGCGCTACACCTCCGAGTCGGGCGACCGCCTGCGCATCGCCGGCACGGCCGAGCTCAACGGCTACGACCGCGACCTGAACCGCGTGCGCTGCGAAGCCATCGTGCGGCGCGTCGAAGAACTCTTCCCCGGCGCCGGCGACACCGAGCGCGCGCAGTTCTGGACTGGCCTGCGCCCGGCCACGCCGAGCAACGTGCCGCTGATCGGCAAGACCAAGCTGCCGAACCTGTTCCTCAACACCGGCCACGGCACGCTCGGCTGGACGCACGCCTGCGGCTCGGGCAAGTCGATCGCGCGCATCGTGAGCGGGCTGGCGCCCGAGGTCGACTTCGCGTTCGCCGGCATGCCGGCGCCCGCGCCACGCGCCGTGCAGCCCGCACTGGGCTGACACGACACGCGCCCTCGGGTCACGCCTTGAACGTGACCCAGGGCTTGAGCCGCACGGCGCAGCGGATGAGCCCCGCGCTTTCCTGCGCCTCGATCACCGCGCCGATCGGCTTGTAGGCCTGCGGCGCCTCCTCGATGCGGCGCTCCTCGCGCAAAGTCACGCACTGCCAGCTGGCATCGGCGTCGTCGGGTGCGGGCCGCATCGCGCGCACTTCCTGCCGACGCATGCGCCGGCCGGCACCATGGCTGCACGACCACAGCCAGTCTTCATGCCCCAGCCCGGTCGCGAGGTACGAGTGATCGCCCATCGACCCGGGAATCAGCGCCAGGTCGCCCGCGTGCGCCGGCGTCGCGCCCTTGCGGTGGATGTTCATGCCGTGCTCGCGCAGCACCACGTTGTGCGGCACGTCGACCACCAGCGTCGACGCCGTGGCGCCCAGCAGTTCGGCGAAGTCCTTGCGCACCAGCTCGGCCAGCACGACGCGGTTGGCCCACGCATAGCGCGCGGCCACGCCCATGGCTTCGAGGTACTCCTGCGCCAGCGGCCCGGCCAGGCCGTACAGCCCGCTCTTCGGGTGGCGCAGGCCCTGTGGCCACTCGGCCCGCGCGCGGTCCATCCAGCGGCCGCCGACATGGAACCCGATGTCGCGCGAGCCGCTGTGGATCATCACGACGACCTCGCCCGCCTTGAGCCCCGCGCGGTAGGCCGCGTGCCGGTCCATCACCTGGTCGACCACCTGCAGCTCGACGAAGTGGTTGCCGCTGCCCGGCGTGCCCAGGCACGGATCGCGGAACACCTCGTGGCGCGCGCCGGTGTAGGCCGGCGGTGCGTGCCGCGACTGACCGCCGAAGCTCGCCAGGCCGATGCACGCGCCGATCTCGGCCTGCAGCCGGTCGCGGTCGCAGGCCGCCCAGAGCCCCTCGTTGCGCACGGCGTCCAGGAACGCGGCCGGCCCGTCGTCGAACAGCGCGCGAAACGCCGCCGTGTGCACCGGCACGTCGCGCCCGTTGTCGAGCAGGCTGCGCGTGAGCCGCGCGAGCAGCTGCGTCTTGTGCGGCGCCACCTGGTCCAGCGTGAGGCCGGTGGTCAGCAGGCGCATGCCGCAGTTGATGTCGGTGCCGACCGCGGCGGGAATCACGAAGTCGCCATCGGTGGCGACGACGCTGCCCACCGGCGCGATCGAGCCCGGATGAAAGTCCGGCGTCGCGCAGGCCTTGCACACGCCGTGCGCGCCGTCGGGCGAGCGCACGCTGGCGAAGGCCAGCAGCTGGCTCACGGCTTTTTCTTCCAGCGGCAGGCTCTGCGGCAGAAGAACGGTCGCCTGCGCGGCTTCGTTGCGCAGGTGATAGATGCCGTCGCGGTAATCGACGGCGATATGGGCGCGCGAAAAGACGCGCTGGAGTCTCGAAAAATGACTATTGGTAGGGCTGCCCATGGCTGCAATTCCATTCGGGGAAACCGTGTCGGTTTCCGGGCCCCGTCACATCGCGTGGCGGGGCGAAAGAGATCGACCGCGTGCCTCGGGGCGCGCGGATCACTCTTTCTTGCAGCAGCAGAGATTCAAGAAAGCGGGCGGATTCTAGCGACGCGAAGCGCCTGCGAACACAGGGCGCAGGCGCGCGCGTCGTTTTTTCCCGTCAGTCAGCCAGTCAGTCCGGCGCAGTGAACACCGTCAGCACGCCGGTGTAGCCATACAGATGGTGGCGCGCGATCTCGCCGGCGGCGAAGAAGCCGACCAGCGGCACGTCGCCCAGCGCATGCCGCACGATCTGCAATTCGGCGCCCGGCGCACCGAAGTGCGGGCCGCCGCGTCCCGAGCAGCTCACGTACACCGCGCCCGCGATGCGCCGCGCGGGATGCGGCGCGGCCTCGGCCTCGCCGGCCGCCACGGCGCGCGCGGTGGCCAGCGTCTGTTCTTCGGGCTCGAGCTCTTCGCGGATCTCGGCGCAGATGCGCATCAGGTCGGCGCGCGCCGCCTGCGCATTGCGGCGGCAGAAGCTCAGCCGCATGCCGGCCTCGGCGTTGTCGGCAATGGCGATGCCGCGCCGCGTCGGATCGAGGCCGATGATGTGGCGCACCAGCACGTCGGCGCCCAGGTCGCCGGTGCGGCGGATGCCGTCGCTGCCCGCGTCGGCCAGGCCGACCAGCGTGTTGCGCACGGCGTCGATGGCTTCCTGCGGCCGGTCGAGCGACACCTGCAGGTCGGCCAGCAGCACGTCGAGCGCCGGCTCGCCGTCGAGCGACAGCAGCAGGTTGCCGTCGGCCTCGGTGATCTCGCGCTCGCGCGCGCCACCGGTGCGCAGCGGCTGGCAGCCCTGCGTGACGCGCGACACCAGCCGCACGCCCTCGCCGAACACCACGCCCGACAAGCCGCCCGAGAACACGCCGCCCGCCGCGCCGTGGCCGCGGATATTGCCGTTGCCGCCGACCGCGAACTGCAGCGCCCCGCCGCGGCCGGACGAGAGCCCGCCGAACAGGTAGCCGGTGTCGGTGCGCCCCGCCATCTCGCCGATGAGCTCGCCCAGGTCGGGCGTGGCCGGGTCGGCGTGCACGAGCGCGGTGTGCGCCTCGAAGCCGCTCATTTCGGAGCTGCCCAGCGGCGCCACGCCGGAGAACACGCGGTACTGGTCGCTGGGCAGCGCGCACAGCATCAGGCTCAGGCCGGGCTCGTCGAAGTACTCGGCGTTGTTGGCCGACACGCCGATGCCGACGGTGCCCGACCAGTCGGTGACCTCGGGCAGTTCGGCGCTCAGGTGATCGAGGATCTCCTGCGCCTCGGCCGCGTAGTGGTCGGTGATGTAGAGCAGCCCGAGCGTCGGGTTCGACGCGTAGTCGGGCAGCGCCATCTGCGCGCGCAACTGGGCCAGCACGAGGCCGGCGGCCATGCGCCATTGCGGGTGGGTGGCATGGCCGGTGGGAAACAGTTTCATGGTGCGTACCGACCCGTGCGTCGTCGTCTGGAAAGGTGTCTGTAAGACGTCAGCGCCGGCCGGAGGTTCGCTTGCGCGCGGCGGCGGACGTGGTTTTCTTGCGCGCGGCGGGTGCCGGCGCGGCTTTCTTGGCGGCGGCCTTCTTCGCGGCGGTCTTGGCGGCCGGCTTGCGCGCCGCCGTCGCCTTGCCGATGACCTGCCCCATGGCGTCGGCCAGCGGCTGCGCCATGGCCGGCACCTTGAGCTGCGCCGCGTCCTGCAGCGCGGTGCTCGCGATCTGCTGGAACTGCTCGGTGAGCGAGCCCCACCATTGCATCGGGTCGACCACGCCGGCGGCGCCGTTGGACGCTGCGGGCTTGGCGCGCGACGTCTTCTTCGGCGCCGGGGTTTCCTCTTCTTCCGCTTCTTCCTCGGCCTCGTCGAACTCTTCTTCCTCTTCTTCGACGGGCTCCGGCTCGGGCCGGGGTGCGGGGGCCG
>NZ_JBWKYW010000015.1:88139-125614 GCF_059423965.1 Variovorax sp. GW458-11-26-14-LB1 | reverse complement strand
GGGTGTTGTTGTCATGGGCGTTGTCACTCCGACATCAAGAGGGAAGCCAGGGCCAGGAGGCCGCTGCCGGCCAGGCTCAGCCCGCTGGCAGTCCACAGGGCTTTTACGTCGCGCGGTTCGCAGCCTTCGCGGCGCGCATGCCATGCAGCGTAGGCCAGGGCCACCGCCATGGTCAGCGCGGGCCAGTGCAGATCAAGACCGTTCATCGCGCGGCTCCCGATGCGGTGGGCGCGCGCGGGCATTCGGCGCGGTAGGACAGCCGGGGCGCGCCCGTGCGCACGTGCAGGCGCACGGCGCCGAGCGTCAGCCGGAAGGCGTCCGGCACGGTGGCGCGAGCGCGAGGAAGGCGGAAACGGGAGAAGAAGCGTTGCGCGGCGAGGCGCCAGGAAGGGGGCAGTGCGGCCATGTCGAAACTTCGCGAGAAGTCAGGAAAGGGCCGTCCCTTGCAAGGTGAAGGTGCAAGACCGAGGTCGTCCTCGGCCCGGTCCGCGCAGGGCGCGCGAACGAAAAAATGATAGCAGGGAAATCGGAACCGACGCCCTCAGCCCCCGCGTGCGCGCACCTGAGCCGCATGCAGGAGGCGGGCGCTGTCCACCTTCTGCTTGGACAGGAGCCGCATCCTGTTGCAGTTCGAACAGCGGTACAGGCGCAGCCAGGGCAACAGGCGCATCCACCCTCTGCGCGGCTGGCGGTCCATGTCCTGAAGATGGCAGGGGCAGGCGGAAACCGAATGAGTCGACGACATTTGTCAGAGTGACCATGCTGTCCAGATCCCACCCTGACCAAGCTCTGCGGCTCTTCGGCTACTGGGAATTGAAAGTATTCATTCTTACGACAAATGTAAACAAGCACACTCACCTGATTTAGGTATTCGCGCCCCGATTTCCTCGGTTTCGGTCACACCCCGTTTCACTTCTCCCGCGCTTCCTGTGCACCAGTTCACAGAGGGAAAGCCGCCAGTTGACCGGTGTAAACTGCCCGGTTTTCTCCCTCTCTCGCGGTATGGTGCAAGTGTCACGGCGCACAGGCTTCACCGGCTCGGCGCTCACTCGCTTGCTCGCTCAATTGAGCGACATCGACGTTCCCGAATCCAGGCAAGCCCTCGCGGATCGTTTGAGTCAGTGGTTCAGTTGGACCGACGCCATCTCCTTGTCTGCAGCTTTGGATTCCGATCTGGGCGTCGCCGTGTCCGGCGCCCGGGCGTCCGAGGGCGCCGAGGAGGCGCAGGAGTGCGCGCGCCTGAAGGCCGCGCTGGCCAAGGGCAATGCCGACGGCGGCGTGGCCTCGGTGCTGCCGGGCGCGAACGACGACTTTCCGCCGTACCGCCGTCGCTACTTCGCACGGCAGCAGGCCATGGAAACGGCCATCGAACCGCTGCGCGCGCGCCTGCGGGCCCGTCTCGCGACCCGCTCGCCCGAGCTGGCCCGGCTGGCCGCGGTGGACGCCATCCTGGAACAGGTGGTGGGCGCCCGCGAACGCAGCCTGCTCGCGAGCGTGCCCACGCTGCTGGAGAAACATTTCAAGCGTTTGCGTGAGGCCCATCAGGCCGCGCAGGACGCCACCCCCGACAACCCCCAGCCGCCAGCGACCGCCGCCGCCGGCTGGCTGGACGTGTTCGGCCGCGACATGCAAAGCGTGTTGCGGGCCGAGCTGGACATTCGCATGCAACCGGTCGAAGGCCTGCTCGAAGCCCTTCGCGATCGCTAGCCCCATAAGAGACAACAAGCTTCCATGAACAGATTTTTCCATTACGCCGTCTTCCTCGTGGGCCTGGCCGTCGTGTGCTGGGTCGGTGCCAGCTATGTCGGCCACAACCCGCTGGCCCTGGTGATCACGGCGCTGATCGGCGCGTTCTACCTGATGGGCGCGCTGGAGTTGCACCGCTTCCACCAGGCCACCGGCACGCTCTCGCATGCGGTGAACGACCTGTCGGCGCCGCCGACGAGCCTCGCCGACTGGCTCGCCGGCCTGCATCCCTCGCTGCGCAACGCGGTGCGCCTGCGCATCGAAGGCGAGCGCGTCGGCCTGCCGGGCCCGGCGCTCACGCCCTACCTCGCGGGCCTGCTGGTGCTGCTGGGCATGCTGGGCACCTTCCTGGGCATGGTGGTCACGCTCAACGGCACGGGGCTGGCGCTCGAAAGCGCGACCGACGTGCAGGCCATCCGCAACTCGCTGTCGGCACCCGTGCGCGGCCTGGGCCTGGCCTTCGGCACCTCGGTGGCGGGCGTGGCCGCATCGGCCATGCTGGGCTTGGCCTCGGCGCTGTGCCGGCGCGAACGCCTGCTGGCCGGGCAGTTGCTCGACACGCTCATCGCCACGTCGCTGCGCGGCCATTCGCTGGCGCACCGCCGCGAAGAGTCGTTCAAGCTGATGCAGCAACAGGCTCACGCGATGCCCGCGCTGGTCGACCAGCTGCAGGCCATGGTGGCCGCGATGGACCGTCAGAGCCAGTCGATCAACGAACGCCTCGTCGCCAGCCAGGACACCTTCCACCAGAAGACCGAAGCCGCCTACACGGGGCTCGCCGCCTCGGTCGACCGCTCGCTCAAGGACAGCCTGGCCGACAGCGCGCGCATCGCCGGTGAAACCATCCAGCCCGTGGCAAAGGTGATGCCCGAACTGGTCGGCCAGCTGCAGACCATGATGGCCGCGATGGAGCGCCAGACCCAGGCGCAGAACGACCGCCTCGTCGCCAGCCAGGACAGCTTCCACCAGAAGGCCGAAGCCGCCTACACGGGGCTCGCCGCTTCGGTCGATCGTTCGTTGAAGGACAGCCTGGCCGACAGCGCCCGCATCGCCGGCGAGACCATCCAGCCGGTGGCGAAGGTGATGCCCGAACTAGTCGGCCAGCTGCAGACGATGATGGCCGCGCTGGAACGCCAGGGCCAGGCGCAGAACGAGCGCCTCGTCGCCAGCCAGGACAGCTTTCACCAGAAGGCCGAAGCCGCCTACAGCGGCCTGGCCGCCTCGGTCGATCGCTCGCTGAAGGACAGCCTCACCGACACCGCCCGCATCGCCGGCGCGACGATCCAACCCGTGGTCGAGGCGGCCATGCTCGGCATCGCGCGCGAAGCGGCGTCGCTGCAGGGCGGCATGGCGCAGGCCGTCGAACGGCAGCTCGAAGGCCTCACGGGCCGCTTCGAGGCCTCGACCGCCGGCGTGGCCGACACCTGGAAGGCCGCGCTGGCCGAGCACGAGCGCGCGAGCGGGGCGTTGTCGAGCGACCTGCGCGGCACGCTCGAACGCTTTGCCGAAACCTTCGAGCAGCGCTCGGCCGCGCTGGTCGATGGCGTGTCGGCCCGCCTCGAAAGCACCGTGGGCAGCGTGTCCGACACCTGGGGCAGCGCGCTCGCGCAGCACCAGCGCGTCAGCGAAAAACTGTCGGGCGATTCGCACCAGGCGCTCGCCGCCGCCGCCGCCACCTTCGAACAGCATTCGGTCGCGCTGCTGCGCACCGTCGGCGAGGCCCACACCAGCCTGCAGACCGAATTGGCGGCGCGCGATGCGCAGCGCCTGTCGGCCTGGAGCCAGTCGCTCGAAGCCATGGCCGCGTCGCTGCAGAAGGAATGGCAGCAGGCCGGCGCGCACACGCTCAGCCAGCAACAGCAACTGAGCGACACGCTGGCGCAGGCCGCGCGCGATGTGTCGGCGCAGGCCGAGGCGCATGCGAAGCAGACCGTCGCCGAAGTCGCGCAGCTGCTGCAGGCCGCGTCGGACGCACCCCGCGCCGCCGCTTCGCTGCTCGACACCGTGCGCGAGGCGCACGCCAACCTGCAGACCGAACTCGCCACGCGCGACGCGCAGCGCCTCGCGGCCTGGAGCGGCTCGCTCGAGACCATGGCCGCCTCGCTGCAGAAGGAATGGCAGCAGGCCGGCGCGCACAGCCTGAGCCAGCAGCAGCAGATGAGCGAGACGCTGGCGCAGACCGTGCGCGACATGTCGGCGCAGGCCGAAGCCAACGCGAAGCAGACCGTGGCCGAAGTCGCGCAGCTGCTGCAGGTGGCCGCCGAAGCACCGAAGGCCGCGGCCGACGTGATCGCCGAGCTGCGCCAGAAGCTGTCCGACGGCATGGCGCGCGACAACGACATGCTCGAAGAGCGCAGCCGCATCCTCGGCACGCTCGAAACCCTGCTGGGCGCGGTGAACCATGCCTCGACCGAACAGCGCAGCGCCATCGACGCGCTCGTCACGGCCTCGGCCGACATGATGGAACGCGTGGGCAGCCGCTTCACAGAGAAGGTTGAGAGCGAGACCGAGAAGATGGCCGGCATCGCCGCGCAGATCACCGGCGGCGCGGTCGAGGTGGCGAGCCTGGGCGAGGCCTTCGGCTTTGCCGTGCAGCGCTTCGGCGAATCGAACGACAAGCTGGTGGCGCACCTGCAGCGCATCGAAGGTGCGCTGGGCAAGTCGCTCGCGCGCAGCGACGAACAGCTGGCCTACTACGTGGCGCAGGCGCGCGAGGTGATCGACCTGAGCATCATGTCGCAAAAGCAGATCGTCGAAGACCTGCAGCAGTTCGCCAGCCGCCAGACCGCAGGCAGCGAGGCCTGAAATGGTGCGCGACGAGATCGACCTCGACGCCGGCCTGGAGCCGACCGTCCCCGTGTGGGCGGTGTTCGGCGACCTGATGGCGGGCATGCTGGGTGCGTTCGTGCTGATCCTGGTGTGCGTGCTCGGCATGCAGCTGGACCTGGCGAGCCGCCTCGAAACCGAGGTGCAGCAGCGCCGCGCCGAATCGCAGCGCCGCGAAGCGCTCGAGCAGGCGCTGGCCGGCCCGCTCGCCGCGGGCCGCGTGACGCTCAACAACGGCCGCATCGGCATCAGCGGCAGCGTGCTGTTCGCCTTCAACTCCGCCGACCTGCAACCCGGTGGCCGCCAACTGCTGAAAAGCCTGGCGGGCCCGCTGGGCGCCTACCTGAAGGCGCGCGACGAGATCCTGATGGTGAGCGGCTTCACCGACGACCGGCAGATGCGCGACGGCGCGCGCCTGTTCGCCGACAACTGGGAGCTGTCGGCCCAGCGCGCGCTCACCGTGACGCGCGCGCTGATCGAAGAGGGCGTGCCCTCGTCGTCGGTGTTCGCCGCCGCCTTCGGCGCCGAGCAGGCCGTGGCCTCGAACAGCGACGCCGAAGGCCGCGCGAAGAACCGGCGCGTGGAGATGGCGCCGACGCCCCGGCCCAAGAACGCCCCCGACGCTGCGAAGCCCCATGAGTAACGACGCCGCACCGGACGATCAGGTCGACCCCGTCGCAGCGCTCGACGCCTGGCGCGCGCGTGGCGACGACCGCTTCGACCCGGTGCGCTTCCGCTTCATCGAGGCGATGGCGCAGCGCGCGGCGGCGCACGAGGGCGAGGCGCGGCGCCTGCTCGATGCGCGGCTGGCCAGCCTCATGGCGACCTACCGTGCCGATCTGGAGAAGGTCGCGCCCGAAGCCGAAGCGCCGGCCGAGGCACCGTTGCACACCGCGCTCGCCGAGCTGATGAACCACATCGCCCAGCTCGCGCCGCTGCCGCCCCCGCCCGACGCGGAGGCGACTGACGGTGACGCCGTGCCCAGCCTCTCGACCGCGCCTGAGCTCAAGACGCTGAGCTACTTCCGCGGCACCTGGTCCAGGCTCGCCGCCGACCAGCGCGTGACGCAGTCGCTCGCCAAGGTGCCGAAGAACGCCGGCCCGCTCAACACGCACCACCTGGTGCAGCGCGCGCTCACGCTGATGCGCGACCTGTCGCCGCAGTACCTGCAGCGCTTCATGGCGCACGTCGATGCGCTGCTGTGGATCGAGCAGGTGAACGCCGCCGCCGAGGCCGCGCGCGTGGCGCGCACCGAGAGCTCGCGCAAGAGTCCGCGCAGCCGCGCGAGCTAGAAGCTCATCCCGCCGCGTCGTGGCACACGACGCACAGCTTGTTGCCGTCCGGGTCGCGGAAGTACGCGCCGTAGTAGTCGGGGTGGTAGTGCGTGCGCAGCCCCGGCGGGCCTTCGCAGCTGCCGCCGTGCGCGAGCGCGATGCGGTGCACCGCATCGACCATCGCCCGCGTGCCGGCGGTGAACGCCGCCATCTGGCCGTTGCCTGCGTCGTGCGGCCGGCCGTCGTGGGGTTGGCAGATCACGAAGAAGGGCCGTGCGCGCCCCGCGCTGTGCCAGCCGGCCCAGGGCTTCTCCGGCTCGCAGAAGCGGCGCTCCAGGCCGAGGCCGTCCATCACCGCGTCGTAGAAGGCCAGCGCGCGGTCGAAATCGGAGACGCTGAAGAAGACATGGGAAAACACGTCGGCTCCTTGTGAAGAGGATGAACTTCCAGCGGATTGTCGTCAGCGTGGCCAGAGCCACCAGGCCAATCCGGCCGCAACCAGCACCCAGATGCCGATGACCAGCGCCATGCCGGCCTTGCTCGTCGGCTTGCTGCCCGTGCGCGCCATCCATTCCTCGGCCCGTACGCGGCTGCGCACGATGACCTCGGGCGGCAGCAGGCGCACCGCGAGCCAGATCAGCGCGGGCAGCAGCAGCACGTCGTCGAGGTAGCCGAGCACGGGAATGAAGTCGGGAATCAGGTCGATGGGGCTCAGCGCATAGGCCACCGTGAACCAGCACAGCGCCTTCGGTAGCCATGGCGTGGCCGGGTCGCGGCAGGCGAACCAGAGGGTGACGGCGTCGCGCTTGATGCGGCGCGCCCAGTCGCGCAGGTTCATCGCGGCCGTGCCCTCAAGCCGCGTTGCGCGGCCCGAACATGATGATGCCCATGCCGACGAAGCACACGGCCACGCCGACCCAGTCGCTGGCCGAGGGCGTCACCTTGTCCACGGCCCAGAGCCACAGGATGGCGACGCCGATGTAGACCCCGCCGTAGGCCGCATACACGCGGCCCGCGGCGGTCGGGTGCAGCGAGAGCAGCCACGCGAAGAGCGCCAGGCTCAGCGCGGCAGGCAGCAGCAGCCAGGCCGACTGGCCTTGCTTGAGCCACAGGTAGGGCAGGTAGCAGCCGACGATTTCCGCGAGCGCGGTCGCGATGAAGAGGCCGAGGGTCTTGAGCAGGTCCATGGCCGCCATTGTGGCGATGGCCTGTCGATCTCAGGGCTGTCGTCCGGGTCCGGTGCCCGGCCGCGACGAGGGCTCCCACACATCGGGCGTGGTGGCGACCAGCGACTTGAAGTCTTTCCACGGCCGCGCGCCCGGCACCGTGCGCCCGCCGACGATCACCACCTTCGCGTAGGCCACCATGCGCTCGCGCAGGTAGCGGCGCTCGGACTCGGGCCAGGTCTCGATGGCGTGCGGCCCGCGCGACAGCACGATCTCCTTCACGCCGCGGATGCGGTTGTAGGCGGCCACGGTGCCTTCGAGCGATTCGGCGCGGTCCCACAGGCCCTTGCCGAAGAAGGCGGCGGGCCAGCGGTCCATGCCTGCGAGCGTGGCGGAGTTCGGATAGAAAAGGATGTGGTGGTCCGCCGCCATGCCGCCCAAAAACAGGTTGCGGTCGGCCAAGTCGGGCGCGTCGGGCAGGTAGCCCGCACCGCTGGCGAACGATGACAGCAGGATCGCCCCGCGGATGTTGCGCCAGCCGCGCGCCGGCGTGCAGTTGGGCACGGGCATGTCGAAGCTGCAGGCGGCCACGTAGTTGCGCGTCAGGGCCCAGGCGGTCGACATGGAGCCGCGCGAGTAGCCGCCCAGCACCAGCGGAATCTCGCTGGCCTTCTGGCCCGCCATCAGCCGGCCGCGCGCGGCATTGCCTTCGAGCAATTGGCCTGTGGGCATGAGCACCCGCAGGCCCTGGCCGTGTTCGAGCTGGGCGAGCACGCGGAACACGTCCTCGCCTTGCTCGAGCGTGTTGGTGTCGCTCACGCCGCCCGACAGGCCTTCGCCGCGCCGGTCGTAGGCCAGCACGTCGAAGCCGGCCTGGTTCAGCGCATGCAGGTTCTCGCGCCACCAGCGCTGGCCCATGGCCTCGGTGGTGCCGTTGGGGAAGGACACCGGCACGGCCTTGCCGCTGGCACCCTCGATGCGGTAGGCCACCTCGTCCGGGTGCTGGAGGGCCGTGAGCTGCCCGCCGCCGCCCGCCGCCATGACGGCCAGGGCGCGCACCTTGCGGCCGCGCCCGTCGTCCACGCCCGCGCCTTCGAGGTACCAGCCGCGCAGCTTGATCGGGTCGGCGAGCTTCAGGTCGAGCCGCTCGAAGGTGTCGCGCGGCACGGTGAACTCGACGATGTGGGTGCGCGCGTCGGCCTCGGCAATGCCTTCGCGGTAGGGGGCCTTGGCGAAGAAGGCGGGGCGGCGGATCTGCCTGAGGTCGACGTTCGGGCTGTCGGCATCGATGCGCCCGGCCGGATCGACCGCGCCCGTCACGCGCGTGGCGCGCGCCTTGTTGGGCGGCAGCCAGCGCTGCATCTGCGCGTTCACGCGCTCGAAGCAGACCGGCTCGGCCTTGCAGGTGCGCCAGCGCGCCTTGAGCTGGTCGTCGGTGAATGCACCGACGTGGTAGTCGCCGCCTGCATAGTTGGTGGGCACGGGGTAGGCGCTCATGAGCACGGGCACGCACACGCGCGGACCGCCAGCGTTCACCGCGGTGCCGGCCTGCGGCAGCAGGTAGCCGCCCACCCGCGCGTTGCGGTCGGCGCCGACCCAGGCCGTGCAGTCGGTGGGCGGCGGCTTGCTGGCGGCGGCCTGGCGCTGTTCGGCGGTGGTGCCGGTGGTGCAGGCGGACAGGCCCAGCAGGGCACCGAGCAGGGCGAGCGGAAGGGTGGCGCGGGAAGAACGCATGGGGCGGGAAACGCTCGCGGAATGAAGAACCATGTGATTGGAACGCAGCCGAGGCGCAAAAAGGGACCGCGCAGGACCAAGCGTGAACAAATGGATGCCGATACTGTTGCAGAAGGCATGCCAGCGCGGCGGGTGTGAACGCCGCGTTCTGGCGCAGGAGGGTTCCTACTGCTTGTGACCGGACGCGGCCTCCCGAAGCATCGGCTGGCGCGCCATCACCTCGTCGCGCGGGCCGTGGTCGCGCACATGGCCGGCTTCCATGAGGATCACGGTGTCGAAGCGCTCGAGCAGGCTCAGCCGGTGCACCGAGGCGATCACGCAGGCCTGCGGAAACGCCGCCGCGATGCGCCCCAGCACGCGCGCCTCGGTGGCGGCGTCGAGCGCGCTGGTCGGCTCGTCGAGCAGCAGCAGCGAACTGCCTTCAGCGGCGAGCACGCCGCGCGCCAGGCACAGCCGCTGGCGCTGGCCGCCCGACAGGTTGAAACCGCGTTCCGAGATCGCGCTGTCGAGGTCGCCGTGCGTGGCCTTCAGCACCTCGTCGAAGGTGCTGGTGTGCAGCGCGGCGCGCAGACGCTCGTCGTCGCAGGGGCGACCGAAGGCCAGGTTCTCGCGCACGCTGGCCTCGAACAGCTCGGTCTCCTGCGGGATCAGCGTGGCGAGCTGGCGCAGCCGGGCCCAGTCGGTCCGCTCGCCGTCGAGCAAGAGCGTGCCGCCGTGCGGTGCATACAGGCCGGCCAGCACGCGCAGCAGCGTGCTCTTGCCGCCGCCGCTGGGGCCTACGAGCGCCACGCGCTGGCCCCGGCGCAGCGAGAGCGCCACATCGTGCAGGCCGCTGCGCGCGGGCGCGGCCGGATCATCGGCGACGGTGACGGTGACGGCGACGGCGCCGCGCGGGGCATAGCGCCATTGCAGCTGCGCGACCTGCAGCTGCGTCCATGGCGCCTGAGCGTCGATGCGTTCGTGCGCCGGCACTTCCTCGGGCGGGGCCTCGAGCGTGGGGCTCGTCGGGGCGTGCCAGATCGGTTCGGCGCTGCTGTAGTCGGTGTGCATGCGCGCAAAGAAACTGAAGTTGGCCGCCACCGAGGTGACCACGCCCGCCGCCTGCTGCGCGTACTGGTAAATCATGAACACCGCGCCCAGCATGACGGCCTGGCCCGGCGCGCGCGCCTGCCACACATAGATGACGACCAGGCCCCAGGTCAGCGCCAGCCCCATCAGGTCGACCGCGAACCACTTGCCCTCGTTGAGCACCACGGTGCGCTTCAGCGGCAGCGACACGGCCGCCATGCGACGGCGCAGCAACAGGCGCGACGCGCCCTGCAGCCGCAGGCCGATCACCGTCGAGGCATTGCCCAGGAAGTCGAGCAGCGCGGCCACGTAACGGCGGTCGGCGTCGTTCTCGGCGCGCGCGAGCTTCATGAGCGCGCGGTCGATGCGCACGATCACCACGCCTATCAGCACATAGCCCGCGAGCGCCGTCACGCCGCTGGTGCGCGACAGCAGCGCCAGCGCCACCAGCGGCCCGACGAAGTTGACGGCGTTGGTGAGCCAGATGAACTGGTTCTGCGCGAAGTCGGCGAGCGCGCGGCTGGCCTGGTGCACGCGGTGCTGCAGCTCGCCCGAGTGGTGGCTGTCGTGCCAGGCGAGCGGCGCGGCGGCGATGCGCGCATAGAGCTGGTCGGCCAGCGTCTCGCGCACCTTCAGGCCCACGTTGCGCTCGAGGATGCGGCCCGGCCCGTGCAGCGCCCAGGCGCCGACGTACACCCCCGCGAGCGTCGCGATCCAACGGCCGGCCGCGGGCAGGTCGCCGCGCTGCAGCGCGTTGATGGCCTGGCCGGCGAGGTAGGGCAGCGTGAGGCGGATGAGCTGCGAGCTCGCGAGCAATGCGGTGGCGGCCAGCAGCTGCGCACGCGCGCCGGCCGCGAAGTGCCACAGCGCGGCGTAGAGCGCACGGATCGCGCGGGCGGGGGATTCGGTGGTGGAGGTGGTCGAACTCGTCATGCGTGCATCACCCCGCCTTGCGGAAGGTGAGGTTGATGCGCTGCGCGCCGAGCCGTGCCTGCAACGGATGCGGGGCGTCCTTGAGCGGCAGCACGCCATGAAAGCGCAGCCGGTCCACGCCGCCCCACACCACCACGTCGCCGTGCACCAGCGGAATGCGCACGGTCTTGTCGCCGCGCGCGAGCCCGCCGAACTGGAACACCGCCGGCATGCCCAGCGACACCGACACGATCGGCGCGCCGTGGTCGCGCTCGTCACGGTCCTGGTGCAGCGAGAGCCGGCTGCCCGGCTGGTAGCGGTTGACCAGGCAGGCGTCGGGCGCAAAGCCGTCGAAGCCGGCCAGCGCCGCCGCGTCGCGCGCGAGCTGCGCAAAGGCCTCGGGCATGGCGGGCCAGGGCGCGCCGCTGTCGGGGTCGACCGCGCTGTAGCGGTAGCCGCGCCGGTCGCTGGTCCAGCCGAGCGCGCCGCAGTTGGTGAGCGCGACCGACATGGTGAAGCCGCCCGGCGTGACCAGGTGGCGGAACGGCGCGCGTGCCGCCACGTCGTCGATGGCGTCGAGCAGCGCCTCGGCGCGCGGCTGCGCAAAGCCCGGCAGCACGAAGGCGGCCGGGCCGATCGGCTCGCGCGCGGCGCGCGGCGGGGCGTCGAAGAGGTCGAACGTCATGGGGGCATTGTCGCCAGCGACAGGGGCGCTTCGGACCGTGGCCGGTGGCTGCGATGCATTCAAGCTGTCACAAAGCGTCACTAGCATTCCGAGCACCAAAGCAGTACGCGGCACCGGCCCGGCGCCTGCGATTCCTCCTTCGTCACAGGACCCGGCATGTCTCGCGTTGCTCGGTCACGGTGGGTGTGTGTCTTGACCCTGATCCTCGGAATTCTGTCCCTCGCGGCCGTGTCGCATGCCGGCGAACCTGCGCCTTTGCCCGATGCGGCGGGGCGCATCGCCTTCGACCTGCCGGCCCAGCCGCTGGCCACCGCCGTGCAGGTCTACGCGCAGGCGACGGGGCAGTCCGTGTTCTTCGACGGGCAGCTCACCGCCGGCCTCGAATCCGCCGCGTTGCACGGCCTGTTCACCCCGCGCGAGGCGCTGCAGCGCCTGCTCGCCGGCACGCGGCTGGCCGCGCGCCACACCGACGCGCGCACCTTCACGCTGGTCGAGGCCGAGGCAGCGCCGCCCGCGGTTGCGACGGCACCGGCCGCGCCCGCCGTCCCCGCCATGTCCCCGCGCGACGCGCGCGTGGTGCAGCAGGCGCTGGAACGCACGCTGTGCCGCTGGCCACATGCGCGCCCGGGCACCTACCGCGCGCTCGTGCAGCTGTGGGTCGGGCCCGGCGGCCATGTGCGGCGCACGCGGCTGCTCAGTTCCACCGGTTTGGCGCAGCGCGACGCCGCGCTCGAAGCCGCGATGAACACGCTGGTGCTCGAGCGCCCGCCCGAAGGCGAGGCCGACCAGCCGCTCACGGTGCTGCTGCTGCCGCGCACCGGCGACCGCCCCGACGTCTGCGACGCAGCGGTTTCTCCCTGAGCACGCCGTGGAACAGGACACCCCCGGCTTCCTGCGCAGCCTGCTGACCAGCCGCTACATCGACTTCCGCAACCGCCTGCGCCGCCGCCTGGGTTCGGAAGAGCAGGCCGACGACGTGCTGCACGAGACCTGGCTGCGCGTGCAGCGCATGAGCGACCCCGGCCCGGTGCAAAGCCCCATGGCCTACCTGCTGCGCATCGCGTCGAACGTGGCGGAAGACCGGCGCATCTCCCACGGGCGGCTGCTCGACTTCGTCGAGGTCGAGGAGCTGCTGCATTTTTCGGACGACAGCCACGACCCGGCCCGCGTCTCGGAAGCGCGCAGCGAGGTGCAGGCGCTGGAGCGCGCCCTCGAGGAGCTGCCGCGCCGCCGCCGCGACATCTTCATCGCCTCGCGCGTGGACGAGACGCCGCATGCCGACCTGGCGCGGCGCTACGGCGTGTCGGTGCGCATCGTCGAGCGCGAAGTGAAGGCCGCGCTGGTGCATTGCGCCGGCCGTTTGGGCCGCGACGTGATTCAAAGGTTCGGTCCCGGTGCCGGAAAACAGTCTGAGAAGACATGATGGCCGCACCCCCTCCAATCGATCGCGAACGCGCCGCGCTGGAAACGCAGGCGCACGACTGGCTCGTGCGCCTGACCTCCGGCCGCGCCACCACCGGCGACGCGCAGGATTTCCGCCGTTGGTGTGCCCGCAGCCCGCAGCATGCGCAGGCGATGGCCGAGGCGACGCGGCTGTGGGACCTGACCCGGCCCGCCGCCGAGGCGGTGGCGCGGCGCATGCCCGCGATGGACACACCGCCGCGCGCGGCCACGGCCATCGCCATGTCGCGCCCGCCGATGTTCGGCCGCCGGCAGTTCCTCGGTGCCGCACTCGCAGCCGGTGCCGCCGCCTTCGTCGTGGTGCGCCCGCCGGCCGGCCTGTGGCCCGCGCTGTCCGACATGACGGCCGACTACCGCACCGGCACCGGCGAGCAGCGCCGCGTGGTGCTGGCCGATGCGGCTGCGGTGGTCGAGATGAACACGCAGACCAGCCTCAACCTCGCGCGCGGCGCCGAGGGTGAGCCGCCCGTGCTCGACATGCTCGGCGGCGAGGCGCAGGTGCAGCTCGACGCGGCGCGCCGCGTGCCCTTCACCATGACGGTGGGCGGCGCGCGCCTCGTGGCCGCGTCGGCCAGCCACTTCAACGTGCGCGCCACCGGCGGCGAGGTGTGCGTGACCTGCTTCGCGGGCTCGGTCGAGCTGCGCGACGGCGAGCGCGTGCTGGTGGCGGGCCAGGCGCAGCAGATCCGCTACGGCGGCCGGCGCGAGGCCGAGGTGGCGCGCGCGCCCGACCTCGCGGCGGTGGCTGCCTGGCGCGAGCGCGTGCTGGTGTTCGACGACACGCCGCTCGCGGCCGTGGTCGACGAGATCAACCGCTACCGACCGGGCTGCCTCATCGTCACGCGCGCCGAACTCGGCCGCCGCAAGGTGCAGGCGCGGCTGCGGCTGGACGAGCTGTCGCGTGTCGAAACGCTGATCGCCGTGAGCTACGGCGCGAAGCTCACGTCGCTGCCCGCCGGCATCGTGCTGCTCGGGTAGCCGCGCTGTGTGACGCGGCTGTGAAAAAAGCGGCGCGTCGTCTTCGTTCGCAAATTCTCCCGAACTTTTGCAGCGCGCGTGTCGGTCGCATCCGGTGAGCCCGGTCTCTTCTCCAGAACGGTTTTTCTCTGGGGTATGACATGAGCAACAAGACATTCCGCCGCGCGCCGGTCGCGCACGCCGCCGCCCTCGCGCTGGCCATGGCGGGCCTGGCGGGCAATGCACAGGCGCAGCGCGCCTTCAGCGCCGCGTGGATGGCGCAGAAGAACGTGACGCAGGGCACGGCCGCCGCGACGGGCTACCTGCCCAACGGCACGCCGGCCTCGATGCTGACGAACCCGCTGGCGCAGCAGCAGAAAGCGAACGAGCAGCTGCGCCAGTCGCTCGGCAACCTGGGCCTCGCGGCGCAGGCGATTGCCGCGCAGCAGGCCGCACAGGCCGCCGCGCGTGCCGCCGCACTGAACGAGCCCTCGGTGCCCGACGGCCTGGCCGACGGCGGCCTGAAGGTCGACACCAATTCGCTCAGCGCCGGCTGGCTCAACGCCCGCGCGCTGAACCGCGATTCGCAGAAGCAGGTCGACGGCCGCACCGTCGTCACCGTGGAGCAGACCGGCGACAAGGCCATCCTGAACTGGGAGACCTTCAACGTCGGGCGCAACACCACGGTCGATTTCAAGCAGCAGGCCGACTGGGCCGTGCTCAACCGCGTGAACGATCCGAAGGCGCGGCCTTCGCAGATCCAGGGCCAGATCAAGGCCGACGGCACGGTGCTCATCGCCAACCGCAACGGCATCGTGTTCAGCGGCACCAGCCAGACCGACACGCGCAACCTGGTGGCCGCGGCCGCCCACATCAGCGACGACCAGTTCAAGGCGCGCGGCATCTACTCGAACGACACCGCGCCGAGCTTCACCACGGCGAAGGAAGACCAGGGCAAGGTCGAGGTGCAGGCCGGCGCGCGCCTGACGACCAAGGAGCCCGCCTCCGTCACGCAGGGCGGCGGCTACGTGCTGCTGCTGGGCAAGGACGTGGCCAATGCCGGCGAGATCGCCGCGCGCAAGGGCCAGGCACAACTCGCCGCGGGCGACAGCTTCGTGATCCGCAAGGGCATGGGCACCGAGGCCAATGCCTTCTCGACCACGCGCGGCAACGAGATCGCACCGCAGTTCGCGGCCGACAGCACGGCGGGCACGGTGCGCAACACCGGCCTCATCGTGGCGCGCGAAGGCGACATCACGCTGGCGGGTCGCGACGTGCGCCAGGACGGCGTGGCGCTGGCCACCTCCACCGTCGCCGTGCGCGGCACGGTGCACCTGCTGAACTCGGCCGCCGACACGCGCGGCAATGTCGCTGTCGGCAAGGGCGCGGTCACGGCCGTGCTGATCGAGGACGACGGCAAGGCCAGCGCGCTCGACAGCCAGCGCGATGCGCTCCTCAAGGAATCGGCCGCGCAGGACGCCGCGCGCGCGCTCGTGCCGCCTGGGCTCTTCGACAACCTCTCGCGGCTGTCGGACCGGCGCGATCAGTCGCGCATCGAGATCGTCTCGGGCGGCGACATCCGTTTCGAGGGCGAGTCGCTCACGCTGGCCACCGGCGGGCAGATCGCGGCCAGCGCCACGCGCCGCAGCTTCGTGGCCGACAAGGCGCGCCTCGATGTGTCGGGCGCGGTGGGCGTGAACGTGACGATGGAATCGAACAACGTCAAGGTCAACGTGCAGGGCAACGAGATGCGCGACGCCCCGCGCAACCGCGAGAGCGGCAAGCTCTTCAACAACGACGTGTGGATCGACCGGCGCAAGCTCGTGCGCGTGGCGCCCGGCGTGGGCGGCTACGAGGGCGAGCGCTGGTACGCGGCGGGCGGCCTGCTGGAGGTCGGCGGCTACCTGGGCAACCAGGGCCACGGCATCGGCGAATGGGCCGCGCAGGGCGGCACGGTGGTGCTGGGCGGCAGCGAGGTGGTCACGCAGGCGGGCTCGACGGTCAACCTGTCGGGTGGTTCGCTCAACGTGCAGACCGGCAAGATCTACCAGACCTGGCTCAAGGGCAGCGACGGGCGGCTGTACAACCTGAACAGCGCGCCGTCGGACCTGCTGTACGACGGCGTCTACAAGGGCTTCGAGGCCGAGCACGTGCGCTGGGGCAAGGCGAACACCGACTATTTCTACAACCCGCTGATCGGGCCGCAGCGCAAGCTGGAGAACGGCTACACCGTCGGGCGCGACGCCGGCCGGCTGGTCGTGAGCGCGCCCACGGCGGTGCTCGAAGGCGACATCGTGGCCGAGGTGTTCAACGGCGCGCAGCAGACGCGCGCCCGCGATGCCGCGCTGGACGACGGCTACCGCCAGTCGCAGAGCGCGGTGGCGCGCGGCGGCGTGCTGGCGGTGGGGCGCTACGGCGCGCTCGGTCGCATCGACCTGTTCGACACCGACGTGCGCTTCGGCGACGTGGCACCGGTCACGCAGCAGATGGCCGCGGCCGACGCACTGGCCGACGAGCGCATCGGCACGCTGTGGCTCGACGCGGCGCACCTGAATGCGCAGCACCTGTCGGTGCTGGACATCGGCACGCGCGGCAGCATCAACGTCGAGAAGGCGCTCACGCTGGCCGACGGCGGGCGCATGGCCCTGCTCGGCGCGTTCATCGACATCGGCGCCGACGTCACGGTGCGCGGCGGCGCGCTGGAGGCCGGCAATGTCTTCACGTCGCCGGTGGCGGGCGCCCAGCCGCGCGTGCTGGCGAAGGATGCCGATTCGTCGCTCACCGTGCGCGACGGCGTCACGCTCGACCTGCGCGGACGCCGCGTCGACATCGGCACGGCACCTGAAGACTCGGCCACGCTCGCGGTCATCGACGGCGGCACGGTGCGCCTCGAATCGACGCACGGCGTGACGGTCGGGCAGGGCAGCCTGATCGACGTGTCGTCGGGCGCGGCGCTGCTGGCCAAGGGCAAGCCAAAGGGCGGCAAGGGCGGCAACGTGACGCTGGTGGCCGACTCGGCCGCGTCGCCCACCGATGCGAAGGGGCGCCTGTCGCTCGGCGGCGAGATCCGCGGCCATGGCGTGACCGGCGGCGGCACGCTGAAGATCGAAACGGGCCACGCGCTGCTCATCGGCCCCGACCCGGCGCTGTCGGACGCGACGCAGCTCGTGCTCGACGCGTCGCGCCTGCAATCGGGCTTTTCCACCTACGATTTCAACGGCCACGCGGGCCTCACGGTCGCGCCGGGCGCGCAGCTCGACGTGCTCATGCCGGTCTATCGCATCGCCCCCGGGGCCGGTGCCGACCATGAAGCCGGCATCGCATTGCAACTGTGGACGCCGCCGCTGCTGCAGCAGGACACCGTGAACCGCCAGGCCGTGCAGCGCCAGGGCGCCGACCTCGTGCTGCGTTCGCAGCGCCGCATCACCGAAGGCGGCAACGTCGCCATCGGCGCGGGGGCGGTGGTGACGGTCGATCCGGGCCGCTCGATCCAGCTGCTCGGCGGCGGCCTGAGCAGCTTCGTGGTCGATGGCCGGCTCAACGCCTGGGGCGGGCGCATCGCCATCGACATCGAGGCGCCGGCCTTCAACTCGCCGCTGAGCACTTCGCTGCAGCCGCACAACCGCTCGGTGTGGATCGGCGAGGGCGCGGTGCTCGACGTGGCGGCGCGCGCGCAGACCGGCATCGACGACGACGGCCGCCGCTACGGCACGGTGCGCAACGGCGGCACCATCTCCATCGGCGGCGCGCTCGACTGGGAAGCCAAGGGCGCGGCCAACGCACCCGACCTCGCGATCGTCATCCGCCCCGGCGCGCTGCTCGATGCCTCGGGCAGCCATGCGCGCATCGACGTGCCGGCCGTGGGCGGCCTGTGGCGCGAACTCGACGTGGCCAGCGACGGCGGCAGCATCGTGCTCAAGTCGGCGCACAGCCTGTACCTGGACGGCACGCTGCGCGCCCACGCGGGCGGCGCGAATGCGGCGGGCGGCACGCTCGCGGTGGCGCTCGAAGCGCCGGTGTTCTCGAAGATCTACACCGTCGACGACGCGGTGCGGCAGGCGCGCGAGCTGGTGATCTCGCAGGCGCAGCAGCCCAGCGGATTGCCGGCCACCCTCAAGCCGGGCCATGCCGATGCGGCGCTGGCCTACGGCAAGGGGCGCCTGAGCGCGGACCAGGTGCGCGACGGCGGCTTCGGCAACCTCTCGCTGCTGGTCAACGGCCTGCTGAGCTTCGACGGCCACGTCGACCTCACGACCGCGCAGAGCCTGCGCCTGTACGCCGGCAGCTTCGCGCTGGCCGACAGCGCGGCCACCGATTCGAGCGTGCGGCTTGCCTCGTCCTACCTGCGGCTGGCCGGCGTGACCGGTGCGCCCAAGCAGGACAACGAGGTGATCTACACCACCACCTGGCGCCACGGCGCATCGACCCGCGCGAGCGAGGCCACCTTCACGGCCGAGGCCGACCTGATCGACATCCGCGACCGCGTGGGCTTCGGCGCGCACGGCGAGATCGCCATGAAGACCGGCCCCGCGCAGGTGGTGGACCGCCGCGGCTTCGACACCGTGAGCATGACCAGCCGCGGCGACCTACGCCTGCTGGGCGGCACGCCCACGCTCGGCCTGCTCGGCGCGACCACGACCGAGCTGGCGACGCTGGGCGACCTCACGCTCACCGCCGCGCAGATCTACCCCGCCACCGGCGCCAACGCGCAGATCCGCGCGGGCTACGACGAGGGCCGCGTGCTGGACATCCGCCGCCAGGTCGAGGGCGACGTGGCGATGCCGCAGTCGGCATTCGGCACGCTCGCGCTCGGCGGCGGCACGGTGCGCCAGGGCGGCATCGTGCGCGCGCCGCTGGGCAACCTCATCGTGGGGCAGGACGGGCGCAGCACCTTCGAGGCGCGCGCCACCGTGGTCGACCTGCTGCCGGGCAGCATCACCTCGGTCAGCGGCGCCGGCCTGCTCATGCCCTACGGCGGCACGACCGACGGCATCGGCTACAGCGTGGCGGGCACGCCCATCGACAAGCGCGCCATCGGCAGCAGCGGCATCCTGCTCACGGGCGACAGCGTGGTCGGGCACCAGGGTGCGCTGCTCGACCTGTCGGGCGGCGGCGAGCTCACGGGCGCGGGCTTCGTGAGCGGTCGCGGCGGCTCGGTGGACGTGCTGCGCACGCCGCTGGCCAATGCCAATCCGGCCAACACCTTCAGCAAGGCGGGCAACGGCGTGTATGCCATCGTGCCGGGCTTCCAGGGCGGCTACGCGCCGGTGTCGCCCGACATGGGCGCCGGCGAGCCGGCCATCGGCCGGCAGGTCACGCTCGATCACGACGTGGGCGGGCTCAAGGCCGGTACCTACACGCTGCTGCCTTCGACCTACGCGCTGCTGCCCGGTGCCTTCCGCGTGGAAGTGGGGGCGCAAAGCGCGCTGCCCGCGACGCCGCTGCCGGCTGGCTACGGCTCGTACGTGGCGAGCGGCTACCTCGGCGTGGCGAACACGGCGGTGAAGTCGTCGCTGGCCAGCCAGCTGGTCGTCACGCCGGCGGCGCTGGTGAAGCAGTACGCCAGCTACAACGAGATGGGCTACGACGCCTTCGTGGTGGCCGACGCGGCACGCCGCGGCGGCGTGCGCGGCGAGATCGCGGCCGACGCCCGCAACCTGCTGCTGGACTACTTCTATTCCAAGCCGAAGGACGGCGTGTCGATGCTGCAGTTCGACGGCACGGCGCTGTTCAATCCGGCGGCCGGCAGCGCGGGCTTCGGCGGCACGTTGTCGGCGAAGGGCATCGCCATCGAGGCGACGGCGCCGGGCGCGCAGCGCACGGCCGGGTTCACGGGCGCGTCGCTGCAGGCCGACCAGCTCAACGCCTTCGGCGCGCCACGGATGATCCTGGGTGGCCAGATCGATCTGCCGTATGCCGACAACTACGCGACCTTCAAGTCGAACACCGGCCATGTCGTCGTGCGCAGCGGCGCGACCTTGCGCGGCGCCGAAATCTTCCTCGTGGCCGGCGGCTACGGCGACGGCATCCAGGTGGAGCAGGGCGCGTCGCTGAACACGCTGGGCGCCGGTGCGCCGGCCTACGATTCCACCGACGGCGTGGTGTTCTCGGCGGGCTTGGGCGGGGTGCTGGGCCTGTCGAACGGCTGGATCAACCTGCTGCCGCCCGTCGCCGGGGGGATACCCGCCACGGTCCAGATCGGCGCGTGCCCCAGCGGCGCCTGCACCGGCCACACCACGCTGTACGGCGAGGGCACGCTGGCCGTGGCTACCAACCGCTCGTTCACGATGGCCGACAACGTGCGCTATGGCGCGAAGAACCTGCTGCTGGCGGTGTCCGCGGTCAACCTGGGCAGCGACGCGGCGCTGCAGCAGGCGGCGGCCAACGGCCAGCTGCCGTCGGGCCTGTCGATGAACCAGGTCATCCTGGCGAACCTGCTGGCCGGCAACAAGGGCGAAGGCGTGCCCGCGGTCGAGACGCTGGTGCTGAACGCGCGCGAGTCGGTGAACATCTACGGCGCGGTGTCGCTGGACACGCTCGACCCCGCCACCGGCGTGTCGTCGATCGAACGGCTGGTGCTGGGCACGCCCGCCATCTACGGCTACGGCGGCGCGGGCGACACCGCGAAGATCACGACCGGCGAATTCATCTGGACCGGCCTCACGCCGCGCCCGCCCGGCAACGACGAGATCTTTCCCGGTGGGAACGCACCGGGCGGCGCCATCGGCAGCCTGCTGGGCCACGGCACGCTCGACGTGTCGGCCGCGCGCATCGTGCTGGGCCACGCGCCCAACACGCAACCCGACGCGGGCTACTCGGCGGACCGGCTCGCGCTGGGCTTCGGCACGGTCAACCTGAACGCGAGCGAGCGCATCACCGCCAACGGCAAGGGCACGCTGGGCGTGTACCACCAGCAGGGCGAGTTCGTGACGGGCAAGGGCTACGACCACACGGGCGGCCAGTTGAACCTGCGCACCCCGCTGCTCACCGGCGAGGCCGGCTCGAACAACCGCATCACGGCGGGCGGCGACATCGTGGTGAGCGCTCCGGCGGGCACGCAGCCGGCCGGCGATGCGGCGCTGGGCGCGCAGCTGGCGCTCACCGGCCGCAACATCACCATCGACGGCACGGTGGGCCTGCCCTCGGGCAAGCTGCAGCTCACGGCCAGCGGCGACGTGACGCTGGGTGCCAATTCGCGCATCGACCTCGCGGGTCGCGCCGTGAAGTTCTTCGAGCAGACGCGCTACAGCCGCGGCGGCGACCTGGAGGTGACGAGCTCGGCCGGCAACATCGCGCAGGCGGCGGGTTCGGTGATCGACCTGTCGGCCACGCACAACCGCGGCGGCACGCTGCAGGCGACGGCGCTGGGCGCCGGCGCGGGGCGCATCGACCTGGGCGGGCGCATCCTCGGCACCACGAGCGGCACGTACGACACGGGCGGCACGGTGGTGCCCTACGACGCGGCCGAGATCAGCGTGCGCGGCCAGACCGTGGCCGACTTCGCGGGCCTGAACACGCGCCTGAACGAAGGCGGCGTGACCGGCGCGCGGCGCTTCCAGATCAAGCAGGGCGACCTCGCCATCGGCGACGAAGTGAAGGCGCGCGTGGTCGAGGTCACGCTCGACGGCGGCAGCCTCACGGTGAACGGCCGTATCGACGCCAGCGGCTTCCAGGTGGGCGCGATCCGCCTCGCCGCCAAGGGCGACCTCACGGTGAACGGCACGCTCGACGCGCACGCCACCGGCCTGCGCGTGGACAGCTACGGCAAGATCATCGACAGCCCGAACCGGGCCATCGTCGACCTCACGAGCACGCACGGCACGCTGACCCTGGGCGGCGGCGCGGCCGTCGACCTGCGCGCCGGCACGGCCGTGGGCGCGGCGCAAGGCAACGACGGCGCATCGCGCGGCACGCTCGCGCTGAACGCGCCGCGACGCGGCGACAACGACGTGGCGGTGAACGTCGCCGGCACGCCCACCATCCAGGGCGCGAAGAGCATCGCGGTCAACGCCTTCCGCACCTACAGCGACGCACCGCTGGCGAGCGCGCCCGACGTCACGGGCCACGTGCCGCAGCTCATCACGCAGAAGTACCTCGACGAGATCGACGGCCACAGCAGCGCCTTCATCGACAAGGCGCTGGCCAACACCTCGCTCTCGGCGCGCCTGGCAGGCCTGGGCAGCTACCACCTGCGCCCCGGCGTGGAGATCGTCAGCAGCACCGGCGAGGGCGACCTCAGCGTGGTCGGCGACATCGACCTCTCGGGCTACCGCTACGGCCCGGGCGCGAACCGCACCGACCCGGCGCGGCGCGGCTTCGGCGAGCCCGGCGTGCTGGTGATCCGCGCGGGCGGCAACCTCAACGTGTACGGCAGCATCAACGACGGCTTCGCGCCGCCGCCGGCCACGCCCGACGACAAGGGCTGGTACCTCACCGAGCAGCGCACGAAGTTCGGCACGCCGTTCACGCCCGACGGCGGCGACATCGTCGTGCCGATCGACGGCGTGGTGCTCGACAAGGGCACCGTGTTCCCGAAGGACGCGCTGCTCAACTACGACGTGCCCGCCGAAGCCATGGCGCTGCCGGCCGGCACGGTGCTGCCGGTGACCGTGACGCTGGGCGCGGCCTACACGCTGCCCGCCGGCACGGTGCTGCGCGCCAACGTCTACAACGCCGACGGCAGCGTGCGCCTGAAGGCCGGCACGGTGCTGGGCGAGGCCGTGGTGCTGGACAGCGGCATGAAGCTGGGCGCTGGCACCGCGCTGCGCGCCGAGGCCAGCGTGCAGGCGATGGTGTGGCCCAAGGGCGTGCGCCTGCCGGTCGCGATGAAGGCCGACGGCACCATCGCGCTGGCGCGCGGCGCGGTGATTCCGTCGCTGACCGATGTGCAGCTGCCGAACGACGCGGCCGTCAACCTGCGGCCCGAAGTCGACGGCGTGCAGGGCCGCAACTGGGCCGTGGCGCCGATGCTGGGGCAGGGCGCGACGAGCTGGAGCCTGCAGCTCACGGCCGGCGCCGACCTGGATTCGGCCGACCGCCGCGCGGTCGACCCGGCCAAGCACGGCGCGCTCATCCTGGCCGACAGCCACGCGATGTACAACGTCAAGCTCACGCCGGGCGGCAGCGGCTTCCTGTGGGGTCCGAACGGGCCCATGTGGGGCCACGACGAGGGAACGCCGATGGACCCGCTGGATTTCGAGGCGGGCTACTGCGACTGGGGTGGTGAGGGCACCTGCGTGGTCGACCCGGCGCGCCTTTCCTACTTCTGGGGCCCCAACGGCGACGACTGGGACCCGAGCTTCGTCGAGGGCACGCCGGTGCTGCCCGAATACGTCACCATCTGCGAGTGGGGGCCGGGCATCTGCACGACGGTCATCAACCCCGTCAAGGACGTCACCAAGTACACGCCGCTGTCGCCGATGTTCAGCGTGCTGCGCACCGGCACCGGCGACCTGGGCCTGGCGGCGGCCGGCAACTTCATCATGGAGTCGCCGTTCGGCGTCTACACGGCCGGCACGCGCTCGGCGCCGCTGCTCGACGCCAACGGCCTCGACCCCTTCAACCTCGCACGCGGCAAGGCCGTCGGCGGCTCGGTGATCGGCCCGCAGACGGCGGACTACAGCGCCGCGCTCGCGGCCTACCAGGCCTGGTACCCCGAGCAGGGCGGCAACCTCGACATCACGGTGGGCGGCAACGTCGTCGGCGACGTCTGGGGTCATTTCGGGGGCGAGCGCGGACAGGCGCCGAGCGCCGCGGTGGGCAGCTGGCTGTGGCGCCAGGGCTCGGGCACGGCCCTGGCCGGCAGCGACCGCATCGCGACGTCGTGGTGGATCAACTTCGGCACCTACGCACTGCCGGCCGGTGCGCAGGTCAGCACCGACAGCAGCCCCGAGCCCTTCCTGGTGGGCTTCACCGGCATGGGCACGCTGGGCGGCGGCAACCTCACGCTGCGCGCGGGCGGCGACGCGGGCCTCACCACGCGACTGGGCAACGGCCAGGTCTGGCAGCGCAGCGAGGCCATCGTGGCGGCGGTCGGCAGCACGGGCCGCGTCGACGCGAACGGGCAACTGACGCTCACCGGCGGCGGCGACCTGCAGCTGCGCATCGGCGGCGTGGTCAATCCGAACCTGGCCGCGGCGCAGTACGGCAGCTCTGGCACCAATACGCAGTACCAGGACCTCAACGGCGCCCTGGTCAACCTGCGCGGCGCGGCCACCGTGTCGGCCTCCGCCATCGGCGGCGTCGAGGTGCGCTACCGCAAGTACGCGTTCTCGCTGCCGGGCCAGGAGGGCGATGTGAAGGACACGCGCCCCATCGACCCCTTCACCCCGACCATCGGCGTCGGCAATGCCGGCATCGTGCTCGTGCCGGGCGATTCGGCGATGTACCTGGACACGCCGGGCGACCTGGTGCTCACCAGCGTGGCCGACGCGGGCCGCGCGCGCGTGCCGAACAGCTCGGCATTCAAGTTCGGCGGCACCGAGTACGGCATCGGTCAGGGCTGGTTCACGCTGTGGACCGATCGCACCGCGATCAACCTGTTCAGCGCGGGCGGCAACCTCACGCCCGGCACCGACTTGGCGAACCGGGAGGCCGCCGGCCGGTACCTGGGCAGCATCAACATGAGCGACAACGTCACGGTCTATCCGTCGATCCTGCGCGCGACGGCGGCCTCGGGCAGCCTGTACTACGGCTTCTCGGCCACGCCGGCCAAGGAGGCGCCCGGCCGTGCGCTGGTGCTCGCGCCGTCGCCCTCGGGCGCGCTCGAGTTCCTAGCGGGCAATTCGCTGTTCGGCGGCGGCTATCCGGTGGGGATGTCGGGCGCGGTCACGCCGCTGCCCACGCCCTGGGCACCCGCCTTCGTGGGCTACAACTCGCGCCAGCAGCCGGTGGTCTACAACACCAGCCCGGAGGGCTCGATGGTCGGATCGCCCGGCGTGCCGAACTACGGGGTGGTCGACAACCACCCGCTGTTCGCTTTCGGGCCGGACACGCTGGGCCCCCGCGCGCTGCACGCAGCCGATGCGCCGCCCTCGCTGTTCTACGCCGTGCGCGGCGACATCCTGGGCCTGGCCAGCGGCACGGCGCGCAAGGTGCAGGCCAGCGGCGAACCCGCGCCCGAGACCTGGTACCGCTCGGCCGCGCCGGCACGCGTCCGCGCCGGGCGCGACATCGTCGGCACCGAGGCGCTGATCGTGAACAACGACCCGCGCGACGTGTCGCTGGTGCAGGCCGGGCGCGACATCCTGTACGCGAACCTGCAGGTGGCGGGCCCCGGCACGCTGGAGGTGTCGGCCGGCCGCCACATCACGCAGGACGACCGCGCCAGCGTGGTGAGTCGCGGCGCACTGGCCGAGGGCGACACGCGCCCCGGCGCGAGCATCGCGATGATGGCCGGCATGGGCCCGATGGGCGTGGGCGGGCCGGACTTCTCGGCCATCGCCGACCGCTACCTCGACCCCGCGAAGCGCGCCGAGTCGGGCCCCGGCCAGTCGCTGGCGAGCCAGCCGGGCCGCGTGGTGAAGACCTACGACGCCGAGCTGGCCGCATGGCTCAAGGAGCGCTACGGCTTCGTGGTCACCAGCGCCGACGCGAAGGACCCGGGCAGCGCGCTCGCGTACTTCAAGGCGCTGGCGCCCGAGCAGCAGCGCGTGTTCCTGCGCGGCGTGTACTTCGCCGAACTGCGTGCCGGGGGCCGCGAGTACAACGACGTGGACGGCCCGCGCTACGGCAGCTACCTGCGCGGGCGCGGCATGATCGCCACGCTGTTCCCCGACCTCGACGCGGCGGGCCAGGAGATCGTGCGCACCGGCGACATCATCCTGTACGGCCCCTCGGGCGTGCACACCGACTTCGGCGGCGACATCCAGATGATGGCGCCGGGCGGGCAGATCGTGGTGGGCGTGCAGGGCGCGGTGCCGCCGGGCAGCGCGGGCGTGATCACGCAGGGCATGGGCCACATCCAGCTGTTCAGCGAAGGCAGCCTGCTGCTGGGCCTGTCGCGCGTGATGACCACCTTCGGCGGCGACGTGCTGGCCTGGTCGGAGCAGGGCGACATCAACGCGGGCCGGGGCTCGAAGACCACGCTGGTCTACACGCCGCCCAAGCGCGTGTACGACAACATCGGCAACGTGAAACTGTCGTCGCAGGTGCCCAGCTCGGGCGCCGGCCTGGCCACGCTGGCGCCCATCGCCGAAGTGCCTGCGGGCGACATGGACCTGATCGCGCCGCTGGGCACCATCGACGCGGGCGAGGCGGGCATCCGCGTGTCGGGCAACGTGAACCTCGCGGCCCTGCAGGTGGTGAACGCGGCCAACATCCAGGTCAAGGGCGAGTCGGCCGGCCTGCCGGTGGTGGCTTCGGTGAATGTGGGCGCGCTCACCAACGCCAGCGCGGCGGCCTCGCAGGCCGTGGGCGCGGCGCAGGAGGCGATGCAGCGCGAACGCGCGGCGGCGCGCCAGGCGCTGCCGTCGGTGTTCACGGTGCGCGTGCTGGGCTTCGGCAACGAGGCCGCCGACGGCGCTGCCGCGCCGGCCGATGCGGGCCGCGCCGCTGCGCGCCCGGTGGGCTACGACGCGCACAGCCCGGTGCAGGTGCTGGGGCGCGGGCCGCTGGGCGATGCGCAGAAGACCAAGCTCACGGCGCAGGAGCGGCGTCTGCTGGGGCAGTGAGAGGGAAGGGCGGCAGATGAAATTTTTGTGACAAACGACATTCCGGGGCGCGCAGTTCCGTCTTTGTCTCAGAGCTTTCGTGACTGTCCGATGCCCCCTCTGCTGCTGTCTTCTGCCGGCCCCCGCCCGCGCCCGTGGGCGTCGTTCCTGTTCGCCCTGGCGTTCGCCGTCCTGGCCGGTGCGGTGCATGCCGCGCCGCCCGAGGCCAATGCCAGCGGCGTGTTCCTCAATGCCGCCGGCGACGTGCTGACCGCGCGCCATGCGGTGGCGGACTGCCGCTCGCTGTTCGCCCTCAAGGACGCGCAGGTGGCGCAGGCCCGGGTGATCGCCGAGAGCGCCGAACTCGACGTAGCGGTGCTGCGCACCACCCTCACGCCGTACCTGCACGCCACGCTCGCGGCGGACGTGCGCACGCCGGCCCCGGGCAGCGTGGGCGTGTTCACCGAGGCCTACGCGGTGCTGCAGCGCATGCCCGACCGCGCGGCGTTGCTCAGCAACGCCATGACCGTGCCTGGCGTGGAAGGCCTGCAGCTGCTGTCGGGCGTGCAACCCGGCGCCAGCGGCAGCGCGGTGCTGGGCGCCGACGGCCTGCTGCTCGGCGTGGTGGTCGAGCGTGTCGCCGCCGCGCCGCATGCGTCGGGCATGGTGCTCAGCCGCGCGGCCTCGGCCGCGGGCGTGGCGGGCGGCGTGACGCGGGTGCGCGCGGTGCCGGCGGCGCGCCTGCGCGACTTCCTGGACGCCCACGGCATCGCCTACACGCACAGCCGCGAACCGCAGCTCGGCCCGCAGCAGTCGCCCGCCGCGCGGGCCTCGACCCTGTCGGTCGGCGTGCTGTGCGGCTGAGCGTCCTTCTTCGACTTTTCATTGGAACTCCCATGACCTTTTCTTCCGGCAAGATCCGCGGCTGGCGCCGCCTGCGCCTGGCGCTCGGCGGGCTCGGCCTCGGGCTGTCCGCCGCCGCCGCGCCCCTGGCTGCATCGGCGCAGGCCCAGCCGCAGGTGCCGCAGCACTGGATCAGCTACGCCAACCTCGCGAGCAACCAGCTGCAGTCGTCGCTCAGCGACCCGGCCAGCGACACCGTGGTGCGGCTGCACACCTGGATGCAGGAGCGCATGCTGAAAGAAGGCCAGCCCGTGCCGCCCGCGCCGGTGGTGGTGCGCGTGTGGGTCGCGGGCAGCGGCAAGGTCGAGCGCGTGGCCTTCGACTCGCTGGGCGATGCGCAGGCCGACACCGACCTGCGCGCGCTGCTCACCGCGCAGCCGCTGGCCGAGCCACCGCCGCGCGATATGCGCCAGCCGATGGTGCTGCAACTCACGCTCAGCTTTGTCGCGCGCACCTGACCGATCGCGGCGCCTTTGCGTGGCGCTGCTGGGCCTTGCGGCTGCAGTGCCGCTGCACGCCGCCATGCCGTGGCCCGTGCCGGGGCTCGCGGCGCTGGTCAAGGCCTTCGGGCCGGCCGTGGTCCACATCGGCGTGGAACGGCCGTCGGTGCCGGCGCGCCGCTTCAGCGACCGCTGGCTGCTGCGCGCGCCGCCGGCCGAGGCCGACGAGAGCAGCCTGGGCAGCGGCTTCCTCGTGAGCGCCGACGGGCTCATCTTGACCAACGCGCACGTGGTCGCGCACGGCACGCAGATCCGCGTGAAGCTGCCCGACCGGCGCGAGTTCCGGGCCCGGCTCATCGGGCTCGACGCACTGGCCGACGTCGCGCTGCTGAAGATCGACGCGACCGGCTTGCCCACCGTGCGCATCGGCGATCCGGCGGACGTGGAGCCCGGCGACGGCGTGGCGGCCATCGGCTCGCCCTACGGCTTCGGCAACTCGGTGACGGCCGGCATCGTCAGCGCCAAGGGGCGGCTGCTGCCGGGCGCGGAGTCGATGCAGTTCCTGCAGACCGACGTGCCGATCAACCCCGGCAACTCGGGCGGGCCGCTGTTCAACCTGCGCGGCGAGGTGATCGGCATCAACTCGCGCATCTACAGCCGCAGCGGCGGCTACCAGGGGTTGTCGTTCGCCATTCCCATCGACGCCGCCATGCGCATCAAGGACCAGCTGCTGGCCACCGGCACCGTCACGCGCGGGCGCATCGGCGTGTCCGTGCAGGAGGTGGGGCAGGCGCTGGCCGACACCTTCCGCCTGCCGCGCCCGGCCGGCGCGCTGGTGACCGACGTCGAGCCGCGCGGCGCGGCGGCGCGGGGCGGGCTGAAGACCGGCGACGTGATCCTGTCGGTGCAAGGCCGCGAGGTGGTGCAGGCGGCCGATGCGCTGGGCTTCATCGCCGAGCAGGTGCCGGGGCAGCGCGCGCGCCTCATGGTGTGGCGCGACCGCGCCGAGCACGTGGTCGAGGTGAAGGTGGAGGGCTACGACACGCCGCGCCTGCAGGGCGAGGCGGCGACGGCGGCCTCGGTGCCTTCGCGCCTGGGCTTCGCGGTGCGCCCGCTGGCGCCGGCCGAGCGGCAGTTCCTGCGCGTGGAGGGCGGGCTGCTGGTGCAGCGCGTGAACGTCGCGGCGTCGCGCGCGGGCGTGCAGCCGGGCGACGTCATCCTGGCGCTCAACGGCCAGCCGATCGACAGCGCCGAAGCCCTGGCCCAGGCGCTGGAAGGAGCCGACGGCACGGCGGCGTTGCTGGTGCAGCGTGCGGGGGCGAGGATCTTCGTGCCGATCTGCGCGCAGGCCGGGTCGCCGAAGTGCTGAGAAAGCCTCGCGCTGACCGGCCAAGTCATCCGAACGTCATGCAGCGAACCTAGCATCCGCTTCGACATGCCCCCCGGGCCGTGGCTTTCGCCGGGCGTATCGAACTCATGCGGCATGCACCTCCTTCCTTTCCTCTCGTCTCCCTGGCCGGCATCGCGCTGGTCGCCTGCATGACCGGGCCGTGGATGAGCGCCCGCGCGCAGTCCGACGCGGCGCCGCTTCGGCCGCAGGCCGCGCGCATCGCCTTCGACATCGCGGCCCAGCCGCTGGCCGCCGCGCTGGAGCAGTACGGCCGCGCGACCGGGCTGCCCGTGTTCTTCGATGCCGAACGCGTGGCCGGACGCCAAGCCGCGCCCGTACACGGCCTGTTCGATGCGCAGGCCGCCCTCGATGCGCTGCTCGCGGGCACGGGCCTGGTCGCCGACGACGCCGGCGTGGGGGCCACGACCGCCTTCGTGCTCCGGCTCGCGCCGGCTGTGCCCGCGCCGACACGCCCGGCTGATGCGGTGCAGGCCGCGCCCGCCGCCGTTCACCGCGGCTACGACGGGCTGGTGCAGACCCGCGTCTGGGAAGCCCTGTGCGCCCACCCGCGCGCAGCACCGGGCGGCTACCGCGCGGCGATGCGCTTCGTGATCGACGGCACCGGCCGCATCGCCCATGCCTTCCTGCTGCACACCAGCGGTGAGCGCGTGCGCGACGAGGCCATTCTCGACACGCTGCGGCAGCTGCGCATCGACCGCGCGCCGCCGCCGGACATGGCGCAGCCGCTCACGATGCTGATCCTGCCGCGCTCGCAGACGCCCGGGCTCGAGTGCCCGGTGCGCCACTGACGCCACCGCCATGCCCGAGAACGCGCTGCCCGCGTTGCGCGACTTCCTGGTCGCGCGCTACGACGAGCTCAAGCAGCGGCTTGCGCGGCGACTGGGCAATGCCGAGCGCGCCGGCGACGCGCTGCAGGACACCTGGCTGCGCCTGGAAAGCCGCGACGACATCGACGGCGTGCACGACCCCGCCGCCTACTTGTTGCGCGTGGCCGTCAACCTGGCCTACGACCAGGTCGCGAAGCAGGGGCGCCTGGCCACGTCCGACGAGATCGAGGCGCTGTTCGACGAAACGCCCGACCCCGCGCCGGGGCCCGCGCAGATCGCGCAGGACCGCGCGGAGCTGGCCGCGCTGCGCGCACTCATCGAGCGCCTGCCGCCACGGCGCCGGCAGGTGCTGGTGATGGTGCGCTGGCAGCACCTGCCGCAGCGCGAGGTGGCGGCGCGGCTGGGCATCTCGCTGCGCACGGTAGAGAAGGAACTCAAGGAGGCGCATGACCACATCGCCGCCCGCATGGGCCGCGCGGACCGCATGCCGCAAGGGAGGGAGTCGCATGAAAAATAAAGTGCGGTTCACCGCGTCGAGAGCCGTCTCATGGGTATGCGACATCTTTCAGCGCGCGCGGGTTGAAGCCCCGATGACCCCGCCCGATGCACAGGCACAGGCCTTGCGCGAAGCGCAGGCCTGGCTGCGCCGGCTGTCGTCCGGCGCGGCCACCCAGCACGACGTCGAGGGCTTTCGCCGCTGGCGCGATGGCAACCCCCAGCACCAGCCCGCGCTGGCGCAGGCCCGACGCCTGTGGCAAGCGCTCGACCCGGCCATCGGCGGCATGCCGGCCGAGGTCCAGCGACCCCCTGTGCTGTCGGCGCGGCCGGTGGCTGCGCGCCGCGCGTTCCTCGGCGCGGCGGTGGGCGCGGCCGGGGCCGCGGGTGTGGCGGTGGTCTCTCCGCCGCTGGGCCTGTGGCCGTCGTTCGGCGAGTGGAACGCCGACTACCGCACGGCCACCGGCGAGCAGCGCGCGGTGCAGGTGGCCGAGGGCGTCGACCTGGTGCTCAACACGCAGACCAGCGTGCAGCGCCGCAGCGTCGAGGGCCGCGTCGTCGGCATCGACCTGATCGCGGGCGAGGCGGCCCTCGACCTGGTGGCCGGGCCGCAGCCCTTCGGTGTGGTGGCGGGTGCGGCCCGCAGCGAGGCGCAGGCCGGTCGCTTCGAGGTGCGCTACCTCGCCGGCCGGGGCTGCGTGACCTGCCTCGAAGGGCGCGTGCGCGTCACGCACGCGAAGGGCACGCGCGATCTGCAGGCCGGCGAGCAGGTGCTGTACGACGCGGGTTCGCTCGGGCCGGTGGCGGCTGTGGCAACCCGCGAGGCCTCGGCCTGGCGCAGCGGCGTGCTGGTGTTCCGGCAGACGCCGCTGGCGCACGTGATCGAGGAGATCAACCGCTACCGGCCGGGCCGCGTGGTGTTGCTGGCGCAGCGCCTGGCCGGGCGCGAAGTCAGCGGGCGTTTCGCCATCGCTTCGCTCGACACGGTGCTGGTGCAGATCCAGCGCTCGTACGACCTCGAGGCGCGTGCGCTGCCGGGCGGCGTGCTGCTGCTTAGCTGATGAATGTGACAGCCTGATTGGCCCTCGCGTGCGCTCAGGATTGGTCCAGAAACTTAGCGGTTTTGTTTGCGTCTGTCGGTCTGTCCAGTAAGGGGCACGGATTCCGTGCCGGTGCATTTCATTCTTTACTGGGCGTCAGATGAACACACACGAGGGACACCGCAGCCGCCGCCAGGGCGCTGCCGTGCAGGCGAGGAGTTTCCGGATTTCGCCGCTGGCACAGGCCATGGCGCTGGCGCTGGCCGCCGGTGCGGCCGCCGCGCCGGCGCATGCGCAGCGCGCCTTCAGCCCGACCTGGTTCAACGCCAAGGGCGCGGCGCAGGCCAACGCAACGGCCACCGGCCTGATGCCCAACGGGCTGCCGGCGGCGCAGTTCACGAGCCCGCTCGCGCAGCAGCAGCGCGCCAGCGAGCAGCTGCGTCAGTCGATCGGCAACCTGAACCTCGCGGCGCGCGGCATCGCGGCGCAGCAGGCGGCACAGGCGGCCGCGCGGCGTGCCGCGCAGAACGACCCCTCGGTGCCCGACGGCCTGGCCGAAGGCGGCCTGAAGGTCGACACGAATTCGCTGACCGCCGGCTGGTCGAATGCGCGCGCGCTGACCGGCGATTCGCAGCGGCAGGTCGATGGCCGCACGGTCGTCACCGTCGAGCAGACAGCCGACAAGGCCATCCTGAACTGGGAGACCTTCAACGTCGGGCGCAACACCACCGTGGCCTTCGCGCAGCGCAAGGACTGGGCGGTGCTCAACAAGGTGAACGACCCGCAGGCGCGGCCTTCGCAGATCCAGGGGCAGATCAGGGCCGACGGCACGGTGATGGTCGCCAACCGCAACGGCATCGTGTTCAGCGGCAGCAGCCAGGTCGACACACGCAACCTCGTGGCCGCGGCGGCGCAGATCGACGACGCGCAGTTCCAGGCCCACGGCGTGTACGCCAACGGCAGCGCGCCCAACTTCAGGAACGCGCAAGGCCGCGTCGAGGTGCAGGCCGGTGCCAGGCTTTCCACGCCCGCACCCGCTTCGGCCACGCAGGGCGGCGGCTATGTGCTGCTGCTGGGCGCCGAGGTGCACAACGCTGGCGAGATCGCCACGCCCGGTGGGCAGACGCTGCTCGCGGCGGGCGATAGCTTCGCCATCCGCAAGGGCGTGGGCACCGACGGCAACCTGGGCTCGACCACGCGCGGCAACGAAGTCGCGGTGACGCTGGACACGAACAGCCCGGCGGGCACGGTGCGCAACACCGGGCTGATCCAGGCGACCACCGGCGACGTCACGCTGGCCGGGCGCGAAGTGGTGCAGGGCGGCGTCATCCTGTCCAGCACCTCGGTCAACACACGCGGCACGGTGCACCTGAACGCGACCGGCGCCACGGGCCAGGTCCGGTTCGGCGAAGGCAGCACCACGGCCATCGTGCTCGACACCGGCGGTGCGACCGCGCTCGACAGCCAGCGCGCCGGGCTCATGGCGCCGGCGGTCCAGCTGGGCACCGGCAGCATCGTGCTGGCGGGCAACGACCGCCGCGACCTGTCGCGCGTCGAAGTCGCCAGCGGCGGCACGGTCGAGTTCCAGACCGGCTCGCTCACGCTGGCCACCGGCGGCCAGGTGGTGGTCGACGCGAAGCAGCGCAGCCTCGTGCGCGAGGGCGCGCGCATCGACGTGTCGGGCGCGGTGGGCGTGAAGCTCGCGATGGAATCCAACAACATCAAGATCAACGTGCAGGGCAACGAGCAGCGCGATGCGCCGCTCAACCGCGACAGCAAGAACCTCAACAACAACGACCTGTGGATCGACCGGCGCTCGCTGGTCTTCGTGCCCGGCGGCACCGGCGGCTACCAGGGCGAACGCTGGTACACCGGCGGCGGCCTGCTCGAGGTGGGCGGCGACCTCGGCACGCAGGCGCACGGCGTGGGCGAGTGGATGGCGCAGGGCGGCGTGGTGGGCTTCACCGGCGGCGAGCTGGTCACGCAGCGCGGCGCGAGCATCAACATTTCGGGCGGCACGCTCGACGTGCTCACGGGCAGGCTCAACCAGAGCTGGCTCAAGGGCGCCGACGGGCGGCTCTACGAAGTGTCGAAGGCGCCGGGCGACCTGCGCTACACGGGCGTCTACAAGGGCTTCGAAGACGAACACGCGCGCTGGGGCAAGAAGACGACGGGCTTCTTCTACAACCCGCTGATCGGCCCGCAGACGCGGCTGGAAAGCGGCTACACCGTGGGCCGCGATGCCGGCCTGCTCATCGTCGGCACCCAGGCCGCGGTGCTCGAAGGCGAGATCGTCGGCGAGACCTTCCAGGGCGACCGGCAGACGCAGGCGCGGCAGGCCGGGCTCGATGGCTACCAGCAGTCGACCGGCGCGGTGGCGCAGCGCGGGCAGCTCGTCGTGGGCCGCTACGACGCCTACTACGACAAGACGGGCGGTGCGATCCACCGGCGGCTCGATGCTGCGGGCATCAAGAACGTGGTGCTCGGCGACACGGCCGAAGGCATTGCGGCGGGGCTCGACCTCTCGACGGTGTTGCCCGCGGAGCGCCGCGACACGCTGGTGCTCGATGCGGCGCAGCTCAGCGGCTTTCGCCTGGGCGCGGTGCGCATCGCGGCCACCGACAGCATCGCGGTCGACAAGGCGCTGCAGGTCGGCGACGGCGGCCACCTCGTGCTGTACAGCCCGAACGTGAAGGTCAACGCCGACCTCGTCGCGCGCGGCGGCGGCATCCAGTTGGGCAACGTGCTCGAACAGGTCAGTCTCAACTACCTGAAGGACACCAGCACGCTCACCGCGCCCGACGGCGGCACGAGCTCGGTGGTGCTCGCAGGCGGTGCGACGCTCGACACCCGCGGCCTGTGGACCCACCTGCTGACGAACCCGGCCGACGCGGGCGGCGTGGCGTACCGCAACGGCGGCAGCGTGTCCGTGCGCAGCACCGGCGACGTGGTGCTGGGCACCGGCAGCGTCATCGACGTGTCGTCCGGCGCGGCGCTGTTGTCGAAGGCCAAACAGCAAGGCGGCAAGGGCGGCAGCGTCACGCTCGAGGCGGACGGCTTCAACACGGGCAGCGGCCATGTCGCGCTCGACGGCGCGGTGCTGCGCGGCCACGGCGTGGACGGCGGCGGCACGCTGACCGTGCAGACGATGCGCGTCGCCATCGGCGACACCTCGGGCACGGCGCAGGCCGACACGTTGATGCTCGACGCCGGCTTCTTCGACAAGGGCTTCAGCCGCTACGCGCTCATCGGCAACCACGGCCTCACCGTGGCCGACGGTGCGCAGATCGACGTGACGATGCCGGTGTACCGCTTCGGCGCCCACGCGCAGGACGTCGCCACCGGCAGCCGTCCGGCCGACGCGCTCGAGGTGTGGACGCCGCCGCTCTACCAGGAAGACGCGACCCAAGCCGTGCTCACGCAGCGCAAGGGCGCGAGCCTGTCGCTGCAGGCCGGCACGACGACCACGCTCGCCAAGGAGTTGCCGACGGTGCAGGCCGTGGTGGGCAAGGGCGCGGCGATCCATGTCGACCCGGGCCAGGCCATCGAGGTGCGCAGCGCCGGCCAGCTCACGGTGGACGGCACGCTGCGCGCGAACGGCGGGCGCATCGTGCTGAAGACGGTGGACATCACCGACCTCGAATCGGACATTGCCAATGCAAAGGCCCATGCCCGCTCGATCTGGATCGGCGGGCAGGCGGTGCTCGATGCGTCGGCACATGCGGCCACCGCCACCGACACCACCGGCAAGCGCTACGGCCTGGTGCGTGACGGCGGCAGCATCGTGGTCGGTGGAGAGATCGATGCGGTGGGGAGCAAGGCCACCGCGTCGCAGAACTTCGTCGTCGTGCGCCCGGGCGCGTTGCTCGATGCCTCGGGCACGCATGCGGTGCTCGACGTGCCCGGCATGGGCGCGACCGATGTGGGTAGCAATGGCGGCAGCATCTCGCTCGCGTCGTACAACGGGCTGCAGCTGGACGGCACCCTGCGCGCCGTCGCGGGCGGCGAGCGCGCGGCCGGCGGCACGCTGGCCGTGGTGCTCGGCACGCCGGGCCTGCGCCTGCACCTGGACCCGCTGCAGCAGGCGGAAGACCGCGTGCGCCGGCACCGCGTGCTGGTGCTGGGCGTGGAGCAGGGCGCACCGCTTGCGCCCGACACCCTGCAAGCCGGCGTCGACGACGGGGCACTCGTCTACGGCCAGGCCCGGCTGGGCACCGACACGGTCCGGCGCGGCGGCTTCGACAGCCTCTCGCTGTTTGCCGGCTCCACGCTCGCCTTCGAAGACGGCGTTGACCTGCGCATGCGGCAGGGCCTGCAGATGTATGCCGGCGGCCTTGCGCTTGCCAAGGACGCACCCGACGACGCGCACGTGGCGCTGTCGGCCGCGCACGTGCGGCTGGCCGGCGCGATGCCGTCGTTCTCGCGTGAAGTCCTGAGGGCGCCCGTCGCCGAAGGCGGCGTGGTGCGCGTGCCGTCCGGCACCCGCCTCGATGTGGCGGGCGACCTGATCGACATCCGCGACGGCATGGGCTTCGGCGTCAACGGCAAGGTCCCCGTGCTCGACGGCGCGAGCGAAGCGCCCACGGTCGACCTGGCCGCCTTCGGCCATGTCACGCTGGCCAGCAGCGGCGACCTGCGCTTCTTGCAAGGCCGGCAGGACGTCGGCGTTTCCACGAGCCTCGTCGTGCCCGGCAGCCTGACCCTGCGCGCCGCGCAGATCTACCCGGCCACCGGCGTGGTGGCGCTGGTGTCCGCGGGCCTGGCGCCGGACGGCACCTACCGGCCCGACACGGCGCTGCGCATCGAGGGCACGGGTGCGAGCCCGGAGGTGCCGTACTCGGCCTTCGGCGACCTGTCGCTGCGCGCCGGCGTTATCGAGCAGGCCGGCGTGGTGCGGGTGCCGCTCGGGCAGCTGACGCTCGGCGATGCGCTCACCACGCAGGTCAGACTGCTGCCCGGCAGCCTCACCTCGGTGAGCGGCGAGGGGCTGGACATGCCCTATGGCGGCACGGTCGACGGCATCAACTACCTGTACGACGGCAAGCAGGTCAAGCTCACCGGCGTGGGCGCGGGCGACACCTACAAGCGCAACCAGACGATCGGCCTCACGTTCATGGGGGCCAGCGTGCAAGGCCAGGAAGGCGCCACGCTCGACCTGTCGGGCGGCGGCAACCTCAGGGGCGCGGGCTTCGTGAGCGGACGCGGCGGCTCGACCGACGCGCGCTTCAGCCCGCTGATGCAGGTGGGCGCCCGCGGCGGTTTCACGCTGCCGGGGCTCGCGACCAACCCCGTGTATGCCATCGTGCCCGGCGTGCAGCCGGCGGTGGCGCCCACGGGTGCAGAGAAGGGCGCGGTCGATCCTCTGGTCGGCCAGCACATCACCATCGGCGCTGGCGTGCCGGGCCTGCCCGCGGGCACCTACACGCTGATGCCCTCGACCTATGCGCTGCAGCAAGGCGCCTTCCGCGTGGAGCTGAACGGCGCGGCCGGCCTGGGCGCGCCCACCGGCACGCTGGCGATGCGCAACGGCTCGTGGCTCGCGGCCGCGCAGCTGGGCGTGGGCCGCACCGGCATCGGCGACACGCTGTTCCGTCAGGCGATCGTGACTTCGGGCGAGGTGCTGCGCAGCTACTCGCAATACAACGAGATGGGCTACGGCGACTTCGTGCGTGCCGACGCGCTGCGCGTGGGCGTGCCGCGCGCCATGCTGCCGGCGGACGCGCGCAACCTGCACCTGAAGCTCGCGCCCGGCGCGGGCGCCGAGGCCTTGCGCTTCGACGGCACGGCGCGCTTTCGGGCGGGCGCGGGCGGCCGGTGCGGATGGTGGCCACGTCGCCCGCGCCGCCCTGGCCGTAGATGGCAGGCGTGGCCAGCACCAGC
>NZ_JBWKYW010000015.1:0-88129 GCF_059423965.1 Variovorax sp. GW458-11-26-14-LB1 | reverse complement strand
GTTCCGTGGTGGCCACGAGCAGCGAGGAGCAGCTCGGTCTCGAGATCGTCGCGGCCGGCGCGCCGGCGACGGCGGGTTTCCAGGGCGTCACGCTGGATGCGGGCGCGCTCAGCGGCATGGGCGCGTCGCGCCTGGTCATCGGCGGGTTGCAGGGCGCCGACTATGGGCAGAGCGGCAACGTCATCCAGACCGGCGACGGCGGGCAGAGCGTGGTGCTGCGCCAGGGGGCGGTGCTGTCCGCACCCGAGGTGTTCCTGGCCGCGGTAGGCGCGACCGAGGGCACGCCGCTCAGCGTGGTGGTCGAGCAGGGCGCGCGCATCCACACCCTCGGCCGTGGCAAGGCGGCTTACGACGCTGGCGACGGCTTCGTCTACGCCGCGACCGGCCAGATGCTGATGGTCTCCAACGGCCGGGTGAGCACGCTGCCGGTGCCCCAGACCCAGGCCGCGTCGGACAACCGCAGCCTGCAGATCGGCGTGTGTGCCAGCGCGTCGTGCAGCGGGCAGACCGAGCTGTATTCCGAAGGCACCATCGCGATGGTGACGCCCGACCGCTTCGAGATGAACGAGGCGGTGCGCTACGGCACGCGCCACCTCACGCTGGCGGTGCGCGGCATCAACGTGGGCGACAGCGCCGCGCTGGCCGCCGCCGCGCAGAACCACACGCTGCCGCCGGGACTGGCCATGAGCCAGGCCCTGCTCGACCGCCTGCTGCGCGGCGACCGGCAGTACGGCGCGCCCGCGCTCGAAACGCTGGAACTGAGCGCCAGCGGCGGCGTCAACTTCTTCGGCACCGCGGCGCTGGACACCATCGACCCCGCCACCGGCAAGGCGACGATGGCGCAGCTGGTGCTGGCCACGCCTGCCATCTACGGCCAGGGCGGCGCGGGCGACGTGGCCACCATCCGCACCGGCCGCCTGGTGTGGCAGGGCGCGACCACGGCGCCTTCCGCCGTGGTGCGCGACGGCGCGGGCACCGGCAGCGGCACGCTGAACATCGAGGCTGAGCACATCGAGTTCGGCTACGGCCCCCACAGCCAGCCGAGCGGCCTGGAAGACGCGGGTCGCCTGGTGCTGGGCTTTGCCGGCGTGAACCTCAAGGCCTCCGAGCGCGTGAGCGCCAACCACAAGGGCAGTCTCTCGGTCTACCAGTCGCAGGGCGCGTACGAAGCGGGCAAGGGCTACGCGTACAGCGGCGGCGACCTGAGCATCGTGGCGCCGCTGCTGACGGGCGAGGCGGGCTCGGTGAACCGCATCACGGCGGGCGGCACGCTGCGCGTGGCCGCACCCGCGGGCGCGCCGGCGGCGGCCACCGGCGATGCCGCGCTGGGCGCCGAGCTGAGCCTGCGCGGGCGCGAGTTGACGCTGGACACCGCCGTGGCGCTGCCCAGCGGCAAGCTCACGCTGAGCGCCGAACGCGACCTCGTGCTGACCGACCGCGCGGTGCTCGACCTGTCGGGCCGCGAGGTGGTGTTCAACGACCTGAGCAGGTACAGCGCCGGCGGCGACGTGGTGCTCGAAAGCCTGCACGGCAACCTGCGGCAGGCGGCGGGTTCGGTGATCGACATCTCGGCGAAGAACAACCGCGCCGGCACGCTGAAGGCGATGGCGCTCGACGATGCCGCCGGGGCAGTCGACTTGCAGGGCCGCATCCTCGGCGCGAGCAGCGGCCACTACGACGCGGGCGGCACGCGGGTGCCGTTCGTGGCGGGCAGCGTGGACGTGCGCGCGCGGCAGCTCGGCGACGCCGAGTTCGCGGCGCTCAACCAGCGGCTGAACGACGGCGGCGTGTTCGGCGCGCGCAGCTTCCAGCTGCGCCAGGGCGACCTCGCCATCGGCGACGGCCTGAAGGCCAACGAAGTGAACGTGTCGCTCGACAACGGCAGCCTCACCGTGACCGGCACCATCGACGCCAGTGGCGAGCGCGTGGGCCGCATCAGCCTGGCCGCGAAGCACAACCTCACGCTGGTCGGCAGCGCGGTGCTCGATGCGCACGGCCGCACACTGCGCGTGGACAGCCACGGCCAGATCATCGATTCGCCGAACCGCGCGATGGTCGAACTCACGTCGAACGACGGGCAGCTCACGCTGGCCTCGGGTGCGCGCATCGACCTGCGCCACGGCACCGACGCCCAGGTGGGCGGCGAACCGGGCCAGAACGACGGTCGGGCGCGCGGCACGCTGGAGCTCAACGCGGGCCGCACCGGTGAGACCGTCGGCGACATCCGTATCGACGCCAGCGGCAGCATCGCCATCGAGGGCGCGCGCTCCATCGCCGTGAACGGCATGTGGCGCTACGACGATGCCCGCTTCGGCACCGACGCCGCGGCCACCGGCCGGCCCTACCAGGTCATCGACCAGGCGTACCTCGACGCCAAACACCTGCAGAGCACGGACTTCATCGATCGCGCGCTGGCCAACGGCGCGCTGATGAACGGCAAGCTCGCGGGCCTGAACAATGCGCGCTACGCCGACGCCTTCCACCTGCGCCCCGGCGTGGAGATCGTGAGCAAGACCTCCGGCGGCGATCTGGTGGTGCAGGGCGACATCGACCTGTCGGGCTACCGCTACGCCAGCGCCAATCCGCACACGCAAAAGACCGGCGTGTACGGCTCGGGCGAGGTGGGCGCGCTGGCCCTGCGCGCGGGCGGCAACCTCGACATCTTCGGCAGCGTCAACGACGGCTTCGCGCCGCCGCCCGCCACGCCGGACGACGGCGGCTGGCTGCTGCTGCCGGGCGTCAACCTGCTGCGCGGCGACACCGTGCTGCCGCGCGGCGGCGTGGTGCTGGCCGACGGCACGACCTTCGAGGGAGGCGCCGGCACGCTCAACTACGACCTGCCGATCAAGTCGACGGCCTTCGGGGCCGGGCAGGTGATGCCGGTGGCCAGCGTGCTGGCCAAGGCGCTCGAACTGAAGGTGGGCACGGTGCTGAGCGCCGACGTGCGCGACGCCTCGGGCGCGCTGCTGTTCGCGGCGGGCAGCATCGTCAGCGGCGCCAACGTGACGCTGCCGGTGGGCACGCGCCTGGGGGCCGGCATGCGCCTGCCGTCGGCGGCCACGCTGTCGGGCGTGGTGTGGCCCAAGGGCGTGCCGCTGCCCGGCGACGGCAAGAAGTTCGTGCTCAACGGCGCCCTCACGCTGCCGCTGGGCGCGCTGCTCCCGGCCGCGACCAACATCAAGCTGCCCGGCGGCGTGACTTCGGTGAACCTGCGCCCGGACGGCGCCGGCAGGCTGTGGGCCGCGGCGGCGATGCTGCCCGAGGGTTCGCAGTCGTGGTCGGTGCGGCTGGTGGCCGGCGCGGACCTGGGCGCGGCCGACAACCGCATCGTGCAGGTGCATCCGGCGGCGGGCCGGGGCGACCTGCGGCTGGCGGACAGCCACTACGGCATGTTCGGCAAGCTGAAGCCCGGCGGCGAGGTGTGGAGCGTGGAAGGGTCCATCAACTTCGTGGGCGACGAGAGCATGGCTGGCAAGCCCATCGATTTCGCGGACATCCAGTACCCGGAGCTTTGCGTGGACCTTCCCAGCTATTGCGTCATCACCGCCCCGGAGTACGGCTACCTGCCGGGCAGCACGCGCTTCAGCGTGGTGCGCACCGGCGCGGCCGATCTCGACCTGCTGGCCGCCGGCAACCTGCGCATGGATTCGCTGTTCGGCGTGTACACCGCCGGCGCCTCGTCGCAGGCCACGCGGGCCGGCGACCCCTACAACCTGCCGCGCGCGGTGGGCGCCAAGGGCACGGTGCTCAACGACGCGAGCGGTGGCTACGAGAAGTTCGTCGATGGCGGCACGCAGAACCTGGCACGCGCCTGGTACCCCGCCTCCGGCGGCAACCTGACGCTGAAGGCCGGCGGCGACCTGACCGGCGACATGATGCTGGTCGCCGGGGGCAGCGGTGCGGGGCGGCCAAACCCCGCCGACAAGGGCTTCAGCAGCGGCGCCATCGGCAACTGGCTGTGGCGCCAGGGCACGGGCGACAGCTTCGGCGGCGCGCAGGACCAGCCCACGGCGTGGTGGATCAACTTCGGCTCCTATGTCGGCACGACCGGGGCGGCCGACAAGTTGCTCGGCTTCACCGGCTTCGGCACGCTGGGCGGCGGCGACCTGCGCGTGGACGTGGGCGGCAACGCGGGGCTGCAGGGACGGCGCGGCGCCAAGACAGATTCGTACGCCGACAGCCGGCGCAGCCAGGGCCTGGTGCTGGCGGTGGGCGGCACCGGCCGTGTGCTGGCCGACGGCAGCCTGAGCCTGACGGGCGGTGGCGACGTGCTCGTGCGCGTGGGCGGTGCCTTCAATCCGCTCCACAGGCCCTACGTCGAGGGTGCCGGTGGCGACATCGACGCCGGGCTCAACGGGGCGATCGTCAACCTCCGGGGCGACGTGCAGCTGCAGGCAGGCACCCTCGGCAGCCTGCCCCTGGTCTACGGCCTCACCGAACGGACGCAGTCGCCGCGCGAGACCCGCGCCTACGACCCCTACACCGCGACCCGCGGCATGGCGCAAGGCGGCATCGTGCTGGCCCCGGGCGATGCGAACTACACGCTCGCCACGCGCGGCGACCTGGTGGTCAAGGGCGTGATCGATCCGACGCGCGTCGACCTCGCCAATGCCACGCCGTTCAGCGCCAACGGCCTGGCAGGACAGGGCCAGAGCTGGTTCACCCTGTGGACGCCGCACACCGCCATCCGCCTTTTCGGCACGGGCGGCGACCTGGTGCCGGTGACGGGTGGCGCGGGCGTGCCCGTGACCGACTCGGCCTTCGTGTACCCCTCGATCCTGAGCGCGGTGGCCGCCAGCGGCAGCCTGTTCTATGGCGACGCGGCGACCTTCGACAACACCGGCACGGGCACGCCGCTGGTACTGGCACCCTCGGCCCACGGCACGCTGGAGTTCCTGGCCAGCGACTCGATCTACGCGGGAGGCAACACCGTCAGCCAGTCGGGCGCGGCGGCCTCTGCGCTGGCGACGCCGCGGCGTCCGGCGTTCCAGGGCACCGCCAGCGACGGCACGGTGCTAGGCAACCTGTCGGGTGGCAACAACCTGGCCGGCGGCGGCGTGCGTCCGCTGTTCGCCTTCGGCCCCAACACGGTGTCGGGTGAAGCGGTGGGCACGCAGCCGGCGCGGTTCTACGCCGTGCACGGCGACCTGGTCGGCGTGAGCAGCGGGCGCATCCTGCGCTTCGGGCCTGACGACGCGACGCGTGCCGGCCAGACCTGGTACGAGGGCGCGCAGCCGGTGTGGATGATGGCCGGGCGAGACATCGTGGCGAGCGGCACGCCCATCGGGCAGGCCGAGGATTCGGGCGGCATTGCGCAGACCTACTTCGCGAGCAGCGGCAACCTGTTCGCGCACCAGAAGCCGGGCGACATCTCGGTGGTCTCGGCAGGCCGCGACATCCTGTTCAGCACCTTCAACGTGGCCGGCCCCGGCACGCTGGAGATCACGGCCGGGCGCGACATCCGCATGGAGAACAGGGCCTCGGTCAGCAGCCTCGGCGCGGTGGTGCCGGGCGACAGCCGGCCCGGTGCGGGCATCGCGATGTTGGCCGGCGTGGGCGCCCACGGGCCCGACTACGCGGGCTTCGCGCAGCGTTACCTCGATCCGGCCCACCTGATGCAGAGCGGCCAGCCGCTGGCCGACCAGGCCGGCAAGGTGGTGAAGAACTACAACCGCCAGCTCACGCTGGGCGACTGGCTGCGCGCCGAGCATGGCTACAGCGGCGATGACAACGGCGCGGCGGCCTGGATGGCGCAGCGGCAAGCCCGCCTCGACGCGGACACCGGCACGCCGCGCCGCGTGCTCGCCAACGACTACCGGCAGGCGAGCCAGCTGTACCTGGTGAACTGGCTCGAAGCCTCGCAGGGCTACAGCGGCAAGGGCGGGGCACAGGAGGCGCTGGCCTTCTTCAACGCACTGCCGCCGGAACAGCAGCGCAGCTACCTGCGCGGCGTGTACTTCGCGGAACTGAAGGAGGGCGGCCGCGAATACAACGACGAGGCTGGCGTGCGCTACGGCAGCTACCTGCGCGGGCGCAACGCCATCGCGTCGCTGTTCCCGGGAACGAGCTACAGGGGCGACATCACGATGTTCGGCGCGGCCGGCATCAACACGCTGTTCGGCGGCGACATCGCGATGCTCACGCCGGGCGGGCGCCAGGTGTTCGGCATCGAGGGCGCGGCGCCCCAGGCCGTGGGCACGCTGATTCCGGGTGTCATCACGCAGGGCGCGGGCGACATCTCGCTCTATGCGCTGGGCAGCATCCTGCTGGGCCAGAGCCGGATCATGACCACCTTCGGCGGCAGCGTGCTGGGCTGGTCGGCCGAAGGCGACATCAACGCGGGCCGGGGCTCGAAGACCACCGTGGTCTACACGCCGCCCAAACGCGTGTACGACCGCTGGGGCAACGTGGTGCTCTCGTCGGACGTGCCGAGCACGGGTGCGGGCATTGCCACGCTGAACCCGATTCCCGAGGTGCCGGCCGGCGACATCGACCTGATCGCGCCGCTGGGCACCATCGACGCGGGCGAGGCGGGCATCCGCGTGTCGGGCAACGTGAACCTGGCGGCGCTGCAGATCGTGAATGCCGACAACATGGCGGTGCAGGGCAAGAGCACGGGGCTGCCGGTGGTGGCGTCGGTGAATGTCGGTGCCCTGACCAACGCCAGCGCCGCGGCCTCGCAGGCCACGGCGGCGGCGCAGGACGTGATGCAGCGCGAACGCGCTGCGGCGCGCCAGAGCCTGCCGTCGGTGTTCTCGGTGCGCGTGCTGGGCTTCGGCAACGAGCCCGCGTCCGGCGCGCCCGAGGCCCCCGAGGTGCGGCGCAGGCCGGCGGAGCAGGCGAGCTACGACCCGTCGGGCTTCGTCCAGATGGTGGGGCACGGTGCGCTCACCGACGCGCAGCTGACGCGCCTGAACGAGCCCGAACGGCGCGGCCTGCCGCGCGGCCGCTAGGCGGCGACGCACCATGTCGCACGCCTGCCTGCTGCCCCGCGGCGATGCCGCGGGGACCGCCCCTGCGCCGCCGGACGTCCAGCAACTCCTGGTGGCGCACTACGCGCAGCTGCACCGGCGGCTGTCGCTGCACCTGGGGTGTGCCGACGCCGCCACCGAAAGCCTGCACGATGCCTGGCTGCGCCTGGGCGAGGCCGGCTTCACGGGCACCTTGCACAACCCCGTGGCCTACATCTTCCGCGTGGCGTGCAATGCCGCCATGGACCGCCTGCGCGCCGAGCGCCCCTGGCAGTACACCGGCGAGGCGGACGACACGCTGGCCCAGGTGGCCGATCACGCACCGGGGCCCGAGCTGATCGCCGAGGCGCGCTCCGACCTGAAGGCGGTCGAGCGCGCGATGCAGGGCCTGCCGCACCGCCATCAGGACATCTTCGTGGCCTTGCGCGTGCACGAGCTGACGCGGCACGAGGTGGCGGTGCGGCACGGGCTGTCGCTGCGGCGGGTGGATTCCACGCTGCGCCAGGCGCTGCAGCGCCTGCCGACCGGTCGCCGCTCGGACATGCATGCCTGAGCCATTGCTTTTGTATGCAATGTTTGCAAATGAAAACTAAAGGCCTATGATGAATTCATCATGGACTCCGCCCGACTCGACCTTCACGTGCCAGGTGGCTGGACGGGATGGTTCGAACTCACGCGCACCCCGAAGGGCACCTACGCCGGCATCGCGGCGCTGAGCCTGGACGGCATTCCGCGCTGCGCGCTGGTCATCACCCAGCAGCTGTCGTGGGACTCGGCCGTGGCGCGCGCGAACGTGCGCGCGGAGCACTTCGTGCGGCAGTGGTCCGAGCGCGCGCACTGACGAAGGCATTGGCTGCGCGCTCGCGCCGCGCGTGGTAGAAACCGCCACCCGTGGGCGCGGTCGTGCACCGCGCCGCGCGGCAGCGGCGTTTTTTCTCCTTCGCTCCCGTGCCCTTGCCCTTCCTATTTCCTGTCGTTCATGCAGAGCCCATTGCCCCGGGCTGACGTGCCGCGCGCCCGGTGGTTCGCCTGGCTGCTGTGCGGCCTGGTGATGCTCGTGCTCGCCGGTTGCGCCGGCTTGCCGACCGAGGTGGCGCGCAAGCCCTCGAGTGCCATCACCGACGGCGCGGACACCGCGCTGGGCCGCCTCGTGCGCGCCGCCGCGCCGCCGGGCGAGCCGCTCAGCGGCTTTCGCCTGCTGCCGATGCCGCAGTTCTCGCTGCACGCGCGCATCGAGCTGGCGCGCCGCGCGCAGCGCTCCATCGACGTGCAGTACTACCTCGTGCAGAACGACGAGACCGGCCGCTACCTGCTGCGCACGCTGCGCGACGCGGCCGACCGCGGCGTGCGCGTGCGCCTGCTGGTGGACGACCTGTACACGGCGGGCGCCGACCCGCTGTTCACCAGCTTTGCGTCGCACCCGAACGTCGAGGTGCGCCTGTTCAACCCGTTCCCGGCCGGACGCTCGCGCTTCGGCACGCGCTGGGCGTGGTCGATCCTGGACTTCGACCGCGTGCACCGCCGCATGCACAACAAGCTGTTCGTGGTCGACAACACGATGGCGGTCATGGGCGGGCGCAACATCGCCAACGAGTACTTCCTGCGCGACGGCGGCTCCAACTTCATCGACATCGACACGCTGGTGGCCGGCGCCGTGGTGCCCCGGCTGTCCTCGCTGTTCGACATGTACTGGAACAGCCTGTACGTGTACCCCATCGAGTCGCTGGTGCCGCGCGGCAACGAGTCGGCGCAGGCGCTGCGCGAGCGCTTCGACCGGCTCACCACGGGCCCCGAGACGCTGCACCCCGAAGAGCCCGAATCGACCGACCTGCTGGGCCACAACCCGCTGGCCAAGGACCTCAACGCCGGCAAGCTCGCGCTGAGCTGGGCGCGCGCCGAGGCGTATGCCGACGCGCCCGCCAAGGCGCTGGCGCCCACCGACGAAGGGCGCGGGCTGCCGGCCGACCAGGCCGCCGACAGCGTGCTCTACAACGTGCAGCGCTACCTGCGCGGCGCGCAGCACGGGGTGCTGCTGACCACGCCCTACCTGATCCCCGGGCGGGGCGGCATGGAGACGATGCAGATCGTGCGCGGCAACGGCGTGGGCTACACCATCGTCACCAACTCGTTGGCGGCCACCGACGAGTCGCTGGTGCACATCGGCTACCGCCGCTACCGCGCGCAGATGCTGCGCCTGGGCGTGGAGCTGTACGAGCTGAGCCCCAAGCGCGTGGAGCAGACCAAGCGCTTCGGCATCTACGGTTCGGCCAGCGGGCGGCTGCACGGCAAGTCGGCCGTGATCGACGGGCAGGTGGTGTTCGTCGGCTCGATGAACTTCGACCCGCGCTCGGCGCTGCACAACACCGAGATTGGCCTCTTCATCTTCAGCCCGCAGATCGCGCAGCAGCTGACCAGCCTGATCGGTTTCATGCGGCTGGACGGCGCCTACCAGCTGCAGCTGGGGCCGCGCGGCGGCATCGAGTGGGTGAGCCCGGCGTCGGGCGACGGGGCGGACACCATCCTGCACACCGAGCCCGAAACCCATTTCTGGGCCCGCTGGCGGCTGGAGCTGCTGGCGCCCCTGGTGCCCGAAAGCCTGCTGTAACGGCTTTTACGTTTACTGCTGCAAACGGCCGTTGAGGTACGGCTCGGGATCGACGGCGGTGCCGTTCTTGCGGATCTCGAAATGCAGCTTCACGCGGTCGGATTCGCTGTTGCCCATTTCGGCGATCTTCTGGCCCTGGCGCACCACGGCGCCTTCCTTCACGAGGATGGTCTTCGCGTGGGCGTAGGCCGTGAGGAAGGTTTCGTTGTGTTTCACGATGACCATGTTGCCGTAGGAGCGCAGCTCGCCGCCCACGTACACCACGCGGCCATCGGCCGAGGCCACGATGGGGTCGCCCAGGTTGCCCGCGATGTCCAGGCCCTTGTTGCGCACGCCGTCGAAGCGGCCCACGGTGGTGCCGGCGGCGGGGCGGATGAAGAGCGCCTGGCGCGGTGGCGGCGGCGTAGCGCCTGGAACAGGCTGCTGCGGCGGCGTGGGGCCGGGCGTGGTGCAGGCGGCAATGCCCCCGGCCACGAGCAGCGTGGCGGCGGTTCGGAAAACAAAAGTCTGAAGGTGCATGACGCTGTTGGAACGGATTCGTTGCGGAGGGTTCCGTCGAAGGCCGACATCTCGGTGTCGGCCGCTCGGACGATGCTAGCAAACTCGCATCGCCGAGCTGTTCAGCAGCCCCTTCACTTGAGCGGGATCGGCGTGCCGCGATCGACCGGCACGGCCGTGATGCTGTTCTTGGGCGAGCCGTCGATCAGCAGGTCGGAGTAGGTCAGGTAGACCAGCGTGTTGCGTTTGGGATCGACCATGCGCACCACGCGCAGGCGCTTGAAGAGCACCGACAGGCGTTCGCTGTAGACCTCTTCGCGCTTGGGCAGCGGCTGCGTGATGCTCACCGGGCCGACCTGGCGGCAGGCGATGGAGGCCTCGGCCTTGTCCTCGGCCACGCCGAAGGCGCCGGCGATGCCGCCGGTTCGCGCGCGCGAGACATAGCAGGTGACGCCGCTGACCTTGGGGTCGTCGTAGGCCTCGACCACGATCTTGTGGTCCGGGCCGATGAGCTTGAAGGCGGTGTCGACCTCGCCGACCGTGTCGGCCTTGGCTGCCGAAGCTGCGAGTGCGAAGCCGAGGCTGGCGCCACAGAGGAGGGTGGCGCGCAGGGTCTTGAGCATGGGGAAATTTTTCAAACGATGCTGAGTTCGTGGACGCGGTCGAAGCTGCCGCGCTTGCGGTCTTCGAAGTAATGTTCGAGCGCCTGGCGCACGGTGCGAAAGGCGATCTCGTCCCAGGGAATCTCGTCCTCGGTGAACAGGCGCGCCTCGATCGTCTCGTGGCCCGGGTCGAAGCGGTCGTCGAGCAGGCGGGCGCGGTAGAACATGTGGACCTGGCCCACGCGCACCACGCTGATCACGGCGAACAGGCCCTCGATCTCGAAGTTCGCGCCGGCCTCCTCGTCGGTCTCGCGGGCCGCGCCCTCGGCGGTGGTTTCCTCGAGCTCCATGAAGCCCGCGGGCAGCGTCCACTTGCCCCAGCGCGGCTCGATGTTGCGCTTGCACAGCAGCACCTTGTCGCCCAGCACGGGGATGGTGCCCACCACGTTCAGCGGGTTCTCGTAATGGATCGTGTGGCAGGCCGGGCACACCGCGCGCTGCTTGGTGTCGCCGTCGTCCGGCACGCGGTAGACCACCGCCGTGCCGCAGTTCTTGCAATGCTTGATGGGTACGCGAAGGAGCATGAAGAGGGACCGCGCGGGCGTCAGACGATCTTGACGGTCAGCGCGGGCAGGCCTGCGACCTGGCCCACCAGCGTGTCGCCGGCCACCACGGCCGCGACGCCCTCGGGCGTGCCCGTGAAGATCAGGTCGCCGGGCTGCAGCTCCCAGGCCGCCGACAGGTGCTCGATGGTCTCGGCCACGTTCCAGATCAGCTTGCTCACGGTGCTGCGCTGGCGGTCTTCGCCATTCACCTGCAGCGAGATCTCGGCCTGCTCGGCGTTGCCGGCCTGTGCCACGGGCACGATCGGGCCGATGGGCGCGCTCTGCTCGAAGCTCTTGCCGATGTCCCAGGGGCGGCCCTGCTTCTTCATGTCGTTCTGCAGGTCGCGGCGCGTCATGTCCAGGCCCACGGCGTAGCCGTAGATGTGCTTGTGGGCGTCGGCCGCTTTGATGTTCTTGCCGCCGGTGCCGATGGCCACCACGAGCTCGATCTCGTGGTGCAGGTTCTTCGTGAGCGTGGGGTAGGCCATGGTGCCGGTCTGGCCCGCTTCGACCGTCACCAGCGCATCGGCCGGCTTCATGAAGAAGAAGGGCGGCTCGCGGCCGGTGAAACCCATTTCCTTGGCGTGATCTTCGTAGTTGCGGCCCACGCAGTAGATGCGGTGCACCGGGAAGCGTGCGGGCTGACCGGCCACCGGCACCGAAACGGTGGCCGGCGGGGCGAAAACAAACTCGGAAGCCATGGGAAGGTGTCCTTTTTCAGCGAAGCGGGAGGGGAGACCGGCAGTGTGCCAGAGGCGGCACGGGCTTGCCGGCACGCCGGACTCGGGATTTTGCGGCGGCCCACAATAGGCGCTTCTGCGCGTTTCCCCGACCCCTTTCCCGACCTCTTTTCTCCCTCGCTCCACCATGCCCATCCGACTCGGCAAAGCCGGCAAGGCCACCGCCTTCAACGAACTCGGCCGCGAACGCGACGAGGCCGGCGACCAGGACGGCGCCCTGGCCGCCTACGCGCAGGCCAGCGCCATCCATCCGTACTGGTCGGCGCCCTGGTACAACGCCGGGCTCATCCACAAGTACCGCGGCGACTGGGCCGCGTCGTTGCAGGCCAACGCCCGCGCCGTGCAGTGCGAGCCGGGCAACGAAGGCGCGCTGTGGAACCTGGGCATCGCGGCCACCGCGCTGGGCGACTGGCCCACGGCGCGGCGCGCATGGCGCCAGTACGGCATCGGCATCCCGGACGGTGAAGGGCCGGTCGACTATTTCGTCGGCCTCACGCCGATCCGCGTGCACGGCGACGAGGCCAGCGAGGTGGTCTGGGCCGACCGCATCGACCCGGCGCGCGCGATCCTGCGCAACGTGCCGACGCCCGCCAGCGGCCACCGCTACGGCGACCTGGTGCTGCACGACGGCGCCGCCAACGGCTACCGCCGCCGCGGCGAGCGCGAGGTGCCGGTGTTCGACGCGCTCGCGCTGATCGCGCCGTCGGACCATGCGACCTACGAAGTCTTCGTCGAAGACGTGCAGGCCGAGGCGATCGATGCGCTGGTGCGCCGCTTCGAGGAAGCGGGCCTCAGCGCCGAGAACTGGACCAGCAGCATGCAGGTGCTGTGCAAGGCCTGTTCCGAAGGGCGCCCCGACGACCAGCACAACCACGCGCCCGGCGAACCACCCGCGGCCGAAGGGCCGTGGCACCTGGGCATCGCCGCGCGCGAAGAAGCCGCGGCGCGCGGCCTGCTCGATGCGTGGCAGCAAGAACACCCCGAAGCCCGGCTGCGCGATTTCCGCTGCGCATTGCCGGCCACACCACGCTCCTGAGAGGGCGCTATCCTCGAGAAATCATGAAGCTGCATAACTATTTCCGCTCCTCCGCCTCGTTCCGCGTGCGCATCGCCCTGAACCTCAAGGGCCTGGACTACGACTACGTGCCCGTGCACATCGCACGCGGCGAACACCGCACCGGCCCGTACTCGGCGATCTCGGCCGACATGCTCGTGCCGCTGCTCGAGGACGAAGGCGAGCGCTTCTCGCAGTCGATGGCCATCATCGAATACCTGGACGAAACGCACCCCGAGCCGGCGCTGCTGCCCAGCGACCCGGTGGGCCGCGCCCACGTGCGCGCGCTGGCGCAGTCGATCGCCTGCGAGATCCACCCGCTGAACAACCTGCGCGTGCTCAAGTACCTCGTGAAGGAACTGAAGGTCGACGACGAAGCCAAGAACACCTGGTACCGCCACTGGGTGCGCGACGGCCTGCTGTCGTTCGAGCGCCAGCTCGCGCAGCACCCGGGCGGCACCTATTGCTGGGGCGACACGCCCACCATCGCCGACTGCTGCCTCGTGCCGCAGATCTTCAACGGCCGCCGCTTCGACTGCGACTTCAGCGGCCTGCCGCGCACCATGGCCGCCTTCGACGCCTGCATGAAGCTCGACGCCTTCCAGCGCGCGCAGCCTTCGCAGTCGCCCGACGCGGAACCCTGAGCCGGCGCGTCGCGATGAATCCGCAATGGCTGGTGCCCGAATGGCCCGCGCCGCCGAACGTGCGCGCGCTGTGCACCACGCGCGACGGCGGGGTGTCGACCGGGCGCTATGACAGCCTGAACCTCGGCGACCACGTGGCCGACGACGCCGCGCTCGTCGCCGAGAACCGCCGGCGGTTGCAGCAGGCGATCGGCACGCGGCCGGTGTTCCTGCAGCAGGTGCATGGCACGGGGCTCGTGTCGCTCGACGAGGCCGTGCCCGACGGCACCGTCGCCGATGCCTGCACGGCCACGACCTCCGCGCGCGCCTGCACGGTCATGGTGGCCGACTGCCTGCCCGTGCTCTTCACCGACGAACTCGGCCACCGCGTGGCCGCTGCGCATGCGGGCTGGCGCGGGCTGGCCGGCGGCGTGCTCGAGCAGATCGTGCGCGCCTTCGCGCAGGACGAAGGCGCGCCGCGCCTGTTGGCCTGGCTCGGCCCCTGCATCGGCCCGAAGGCCTTCGAGGTGGGGGCGGAGGTCAAGGCCGCCTTCGAGGCGCAGTCGCCCGAGGCGGTGTCGTGCTTCACGCCCGCGGCGGCCGAAGGCAAGTGGCTGGCCGACCTGCCCGCGCTCGCGCGGCAGCGGCTGCGTGCGGTGGGTGTCGAGTCGCTCCATGGCAACGACAGCGGCGATGCGTGGTGCACCGTCGCACAGCCGTCACGGTTCTTTTCGCACCGGCGCGACGGCGTCAGCGGGCGGTTCGCTGCGCTGGTCTGGAAGGTCTGAAGCCGCAGCCTCCGCGGCGGCGCGGCGCGCGGCCTCCTGGGCCTGCGCCTCGCGTTCCTTGATCGCCCGCCGGCGCGCCGGCGTGGCCATCAGGTAGATCACCAGCGCCACCGGCGCGAGGCCGTAAAGAAGAAATGTGAAGATGGCGCCCAGCACCGTGCCCGTGGTGTTGGTGGCTTCGGCTACCGCCATCATCACGGCCACATAGAGCCAGCCGATCACGATCAAATGGATGAACACAGGCGCAGACGTTTTGTTTCAAGGGATTAGTGAAAGCGCGGCGTTGTGAGTGCCTTGCGAATGCAGCATACTCAAAACACGCAAGCCATCCGTTCGTATCGACCCAGGCCACGGCCAGGAGACATGATGAAGCAACAAGACACGGGGGCCGATGCGTTCGCGCCCTTTCAAAAAGCCCTCACGCAGGGCTGGACCCAGGCCATGGAGGCTTTCCAGAAAGCTGCAGGTCCAGGAGGTTCCGCCGCTTTCGACGTCGGCGGCACGCCGCTATGGCAATTGCCACAAATGGCGCAATTCCCGGGCGCAGCCGCCATGCCCGAGCTGCCCAAGTTCTCCATCGATCCCGAGCAGCTGCAGTCCATCCAGCAGCAGTACCTGAGCGACGCCACCGACCTGTGGCGCCGCGGCTTCGGTGCCCGCCCAGAGGGCGACAAGCGCTTTGCCGCCGAGGCCTGGGGCAGCAACCCGCTGGCGGCCTTCTCGGCCGCCGTGTATCTGCTCAACGGCCGCACCATGATGCGCATGGCCGAGGCCATCGACGCCGACGACAAGACCAAGGCGCGCCTGCGCTTCGCGGTCGAGCAGTGGATGGCCGCGGCCTCGCCCAGCAACTCGCTCGCCTTCAACGCCGAGGCGCAGAAGAAAGCCATCGACACGCAGGGCGAGAGCATCGCCAAGGGCATCCAGAACCTGCTGCATGACATGAAGCAGGGCCACGTCAGCATGACCGACGAGAGCGCCTTTGAAGTGGGGCGCAACGTGGCCACCACCGAAGGCGCCGTGGTGTTCGAGAACGACTATTTCCAGCTGCTCGAATACAAGCCGCTCACCGCCAAGGTGTACGAGCGGCCGTTCCTGCTGGTGCCGCCGTGCATCAACAAGTTCTACATCCTCGACCTGCAGCCCGACAACTCGCTCATCCGCTATGCGAACGAGCAGGGCCACCGCGTGTTCGTGGTGAGCTGGCGCAACCCCGACGAGTCGCTGGCCCAGGCCACCTGGGACGACTACATCGAGAACGCCGCCATCAAGGCCATCCATACCGTGCAGGAGATCAGCGGCAGCAAGCAGATCAACACGCTGGGTTTCTGCGTGGGCGGCACCATCCTGAGCACCGCGCTGGCCGTGCTCGCGGCGCGCGGCGAGAAGCCGGCCGCGTCGGTCACGCTGCTGACCACCTTCCTCGATTTCAGCGACACCGGCATCCTGGACATCTTCGTGGACGAGCCCATGGTGCAGTACCGCGAGATGCAACTGGGCAAGGGCGGCCTGCTGCCGGGCGGCGACCTGGCCTCGACCTTCAGCTTCCTGCGCCCGAACGACCTGGTGTGGAACTACGTGGTCGGCAACTACCTCAAGGGCGAGACGCCGCCGGCCTTCGACCTGCTGTACTGGAACAGCGACGCCACCAACCTGCCGGGCCCGTTCTACGCCTGGTACCTGCGCAACACGTACCACGAGAACAAGCTGGCCAAGCCGAATGCGCTCACCGTGTGCGGCGAGAAGATCGACCTGGGCAAGATCGACATCCCGGCCTACATCTACGGCTCGCGCGAAGATCACATCGTGCCCATCGGCGGCGCCTACACCTCCACGCAACTGCTCACGGGCAAGAAGCGCTTCGTGATGGGGGCCTCGGGCCACATCGCCGGCGTGATCAACCCGCCCGCCAAGAACAAGCGCAGCCACTGGCTGCGCGAGGACGGCAAGTTTCCCAAGACCCAGCCCGAATGGCTGGCCGGCGCGCAGGAGCAGCCGGGCAGCTGGTGGACCGACTGGGCACAATGGCTCAAGGGCCACGCGGGCAAGCAGATCCCCGCGCCCAAGGGCTACGGCAACGGCAAGGCCTACAAGGCCATCGAACCGGCGCCGGGACGCTACGTGAAGGCCAAGGCCTGAACGGGCGCCAGCTCCCGCAAGATCGCAACCGATTTCAAATCACCTCAACGGAGAGAACCTCATGGAAGACATCGTCATCGTTTCGGCTGCGCGTACGGCGGTCGGCAAATTCGGCGGCTCGCTCGCCGGCATTCCCGCCACCGAGCTGGGCGCCCTCGTGATCAAGGAAGTGATCGCGCGCGCCAACCTCACGGCCGACCAGGTGGGCGAGGCCATCATGGGCCAGGTGCTCGCGGCCGGCGCCGGCCAGAACCCCGCGCGCCAGGCCTGGCTCAAGGGCGGCGGCACCAAGGAAACGCCGGCGCTCACCATCAACGCCGTGTGCGGCTCGGGCCTGAAGGCCGTGATGCTGGCGGCGCAGGCCGTGGCCACGGGCGACTCCGAGATCGTCATTGCCGGCGGTCAGGAAAACATGAGCATGGCGCCGCACGTGCTGCCCAACTCGCGCAACGGCCAGCGCATGGGCGACTGGAAGCTGGTCGACACCATGATCGTCGACGGCCTGTGGGACGTGTACAACCAGTACCACATGGGCATCACGGCCGAGAACGTGGCCAAGAAGTACAACATCGACCGCGCCTCGCAGGACGAACTGGCCCTGGCCAGCCAGACCAAGGCTGCCGCCGCGCAGGACGCCGGCAAGTTCAAGGACGAAATCGTCGGCGTGAGCATTCCGCAGAAGAAGGGCGACCCGCTCGTCTTCAACCAGGACGAGTTCATCAACCGCAAGACCAACGCCGAAGTGCTGGCCGGCCTGCGTCCCGCCTTCGACAAGGCCGGCGGCGTGACCGCGGGCAATGCCTCGGGCCTGAACGACGGCGCAGCCGCCGTGATGGTCATGACGGCCAAGAAGGCCGCGGCCCTGGGCCTGAAGCCGCTGGGCCGCATCGCCAGCTACGCCACCGCCGGCCTGGACCCGACCATCATGGGCATGGGCCCCGTGCCCGCATCGCAGAAGGCGCTGCAGCGCGCCGGCTGGAAGGCCGCCGACCTCGACCTGCTCGAGATCAACGAAGCCTTCGCCGCACAGGCCTGCGCCGTGAACCGCGAAATGGGCTGGGACGTGAACAAGGTGAACGTGAACGGCGGCGCCATCGCCATCGGCCACCCCATCGGCGCGTCGGGCTGCCGCATCCTGGTGACGCTGCTGCACGAAATGCAGCGCCAGAACGCCAAGAAGGGCATTGCTTCGCTGTGCATCGGCGGCGGCATGGGCGTGGCGCTGACGATCGAGCGCTGAGCCTGAGCACCGGGTGAACCGGTACGGGGAGGGGAGGCAGGGGCTCGCAAGGGCCGATGCCTCCCCTCCCTTTTTTGTGCCCGCTGTTTGCGGGTCTTGCCTGCGGATTACTTCGACCGGTCCGAAGCCACGAGGTCCCAGGCCAGGCCCGCGAGCCAGCCGATGCCCACCAGCCACGCGCCGGCGTGCACCGTGTCGATGCCGGCGGGTGCCAGCCAGTGAACCAGCAGGGCGATCAGCAGCCCGGCGACGGCACCGAGGCAGGACCCGGGGGAGCTGAGGGCTTCGAGCATGTCAGGGCGACTGTAGCGGCCCTCTTTCGCGCCCGCATCGGCCCGATTCGGCGTGCTGAGAACCTTTGGATTCATTTGGGTGACGGTCACCCGACTGGCTGACGCTCTTGTTCACCGCTCAAAAATTGAGCAATGTGTGGAATCCCTTTGTAAAACAACAACTTGCATTCGTTTTACAAAGCTCCACCCCAGTTACCCCCAAAGTTGCCCACAGAAAGTGGGGATTGAAGCGGACTTCTTCACAACCGGCGGCAAGTCGTTGGTTTCAAAGGGTGGCCTAGCACAGGCAACCCCCTGTTTTTTCGCTTGACTTTCCTGTTTTAGAGCCATTTTTGGACCTGTCGGCCGCCAGACTTGTGCACTGCAAAAAATTTAAGCAGACTAACTATTCCCTTTATAAAACAACAACTTGCAATCGCTTTACAACGCTGCCCCTGACTTACCCCCAAAGTTGTGCACAGAAAATGGGGAAGACATCGGGTTTCTCACAAGCCGCCTGCAAGTGCCTGTTTTTGGCCGAAAAACCGGCCGTCAGCCGGTTTCGGCCTGCGCCTCGGCGTAGTGCTTGCACAAGGTCTCGACCAGCGCCTGGGCGTACACGGGCAGGGCGGCGCGGTCGCGCACGAGCAGGTAGCGCTCGCGCACGCACCACGGGTCGCTGAGCTCGACCAGCGCGAGCCCCATGCTCTCCTGGTTGCGCCGCGCGGCCGACTCCGGCACCACGCCGATGCCCACGCCGCTGCCGATCATCCGGCACATGGCGTCGAAGCTGCCGAGCTGGATGCGCAGCTTCTGGCGCTTGCCCAGGTGGTCGGTGATCTGCCCCAGGAAGGCCTGCAGCGTGCTGCCCTGCTGCATGCCGATGGCGTCTTCGTCGAGCGTTTCGGCGAACGAGATGCGGCGGCGCCGCGCAAAGCGGTGCTGGCGCGCCGTGACGAGCACCAGCCGGTCGGTGCTGAAGTGGATGGTGTCCAGGCCCAGCGTGTCCATCTGGCCCGCGACGATGCCGATGTCGGCGCGCCCGTCGCGCACGCCGCGCGGGATCTGAGCATTCGGTTTTTCCTGAAGGTCGACGTTGATGCGCGGGTTGGCGGCCAGGAAGCCGGGCAGGATCTCGGGCAGGAAATCGGTCACCGCCGTGGTGTTGGCGAACACGCGCAGATGGCCGCGCAGCCCGCCGCCGTACTCGAGCAGGTCGGCGCGCAACTGGTCGGCCTGGTGCAGCACCAGCCGGGCGTGGTGCAGGAAGGCTTCGCCCGGCGGCAGCAGGCGCACGCCGCGGGCCTCGCGCTGCAGCAGCTGCAGGCCGGCCTGGGTCTCGAGCGCCTTGATGCGCGCGCTGGCCGCGGCCAGCGACAGGTGCTGGCGCTCGGCCGCCCGCGTGAGGTTGCCGAGTTCGGCCGTGGCCACGAACAGGCGCAGGTCGGTGAGGTCGAAGAGCATGGGGCGATGGTAGTCAAGCCTTCGGAATTTCAGAAGCCTGGCTTCCGAAATCGCAGATTGCGCCGACGGGGCGGGCGGCAGACCATGCGGCCATGGAGACACACGACACCACCCCCGCCTTGCGGCTTCGCGCCAAGGCGCTGATCGCCTTCGGCCTGGCCGCCACCGCCTTGCTGGCCACCAACCCGGCCACCGCCCAGACCTACCCCTCGCGCCCCATCACGCTCGTCGTGCCTCAGGCCGCGGGCGGCACCAACGACATCGTCGGCCGCCTTGTGGGCCAGAAGCTCGGCGAGGTGTTGAACAACGCCGGCGTGGTGGTCGACAACCGCCCCGGCGCGGGCGGCAACATCGGCACGCAGCTGGTCGCCAAGGGCCCGAAGGACGGCTACACGCTGCTCATGACGATCAGCAGCAGCCAGGCCATCAACCCCGCGCTGTACAAGAACCCGGGCTTCGACCCCGAGAAAGACTTCAAGCCCGTCGGCCTGGTCGGCGCGGTGCCCAACGTGTTGCTGGTGAACCCGTCGTTCCCCGCGAAGAACTTCGCCGAATTCCTGAAGCTGGCGCGCGAGAAGGGCGCCAACTACCAGTACGCCTCGGCCGGCAACGGCACGCTCAACCACCTGCTGGGTGAAATGCTCAACAGCATGGGCGGCATCTCGCTGCAGCACGTGCCGTACAAGGGCGTGGCACCTGCCATCAACGACGTGCTGGGCGGGCAATTGCCCATCGTGTTCGCGAGCCTGCCTTCGGCGCTGGCGCACATCAAGGCCGGCAAGCTGCGCGCGCTGGCCGTGAGCGGCGAAAAGCGCTCGCCCGTGCTGCCCGACGTGCCCGCCATCGCCGAGCAGGTGCCGGGCTACAACGGCACGCTGTGGATCGGCCTGTTCGCGCCCGCGGGCGTGCCGGCCGACGTGCTCGCGACCCTGCAGGACGCCACGCGCAAGGCGCTCGCGGCCAAGGACCTGCGCGACAAGCTCGACCAGCAGGGCGTGGAGATCGCCGCGCCCACCTCGCCCGAGCAGTTCTCGGCGCTGCTGCATGCCGACCTCGCCAAGTGGGCGCGCATCGTCAAGGCCTCGGGCGCCGCGGTCGACTGACCCCGCCACTCATCCTTCTTCCCGACACACACGACATGACTTCTCCCCTGATCGACGCCGAAGCCCTCGCGCACCTGCAGGCCTGGCAGGGCCGCAGCGAAACACTGCGCGACGACCTCACGGCTGCGCCCGTGCGCGGCTTGTCCGCCACGCTCGACCGCGACGACCTGCTGCCCGAGGCGGGCACGCGCCTGCCTGCGCTGTGGCACTGGCTCTACTTCCTGCCGCACCACCGCCAATCCGAGATCGGCGAAGACGGCCACGCGAAGCGCGGCGGTTTCCTGCCGCCCGTGCCGCTGCCGCGCCGCATGTGGGCCGGCGGCCGGTTGACGTGGGAACCGGGCAATCCGCTGCAGGTGGGCGATGCGATCGAGCGCACCTCGACCATCGCCTCGGTCACGCACAAGGCCGGCCGCACGGGTGAGCTGGTGTTCGTGCTGGTGCGCCATGAAGTGCGCAACGCGCGAGGGCTCGCGCTGACCGAAGAGCACGACATCGTCTACCGCGCCGCCGCCGCGCCCGGCGAGGCCGCACCGCCGCCCACGCCCGCACCGAAGGACGCCACTTTCAGCCGCGACCTCGTGCCCGACGACGTGCTGCTGTTCCGCTACTCGGCGCTGACCTTCAACGGCCACCGCATCCACTACGACCGTCGTTACGTCACGCAGGTCGAGGGCTACCCGGGCCTCATCGTGCACGGCCCGCTGATCGCGACGCTGCTGGTCGACCTGTTGCGCCGCAACGCGCCGGCCGATGCGCAGCTCGCGCGCTTCGAGTTTCGCGCCGTGCGCCCGACCTTCGACATCGCGCCGTTCCGCGTGCACGGCAAGCCCGCCGAAGGCAGCACCGACGGCAAGACCTTCAGCCTGTGGGGCGAAGACGCCGACGGCTGGCTCACGATGCAGGCCACGGCCGTGCTCGCCTGACGCAAGGAAAGAAAGAAGAAGCCCATGACCAGACCCCTGGACGGCATCACCGTCATCTCGCTCGAACACGCCATCGCGGCGCCGTTCTGCACCCGCCAGCTCGCCGACCTCGGCGCGCGCGTCATCAAGGTCGAGCGCCCCGGCGGCGGCGACTTTGCGCGCGCCTACGACGAGCGCGTGAACGGCGAGGCCTCGCACTTCGTGTGGGTCAACCGCTCGAAGGAAAGCCTCACGCTCGACCTGAAGCAGCCCGCCGCGCTCGCCGTGCTGCAGGAGCTGGTGGCCGGCGCCGACGTGCTGGTGCAGAACCTCGCACCTGGCGCCGCCGCGCGCATGGGCCTGGGCGCGCAGGTGCTGCAGGAGAAGCACCCCGCGCTCATCGTCTGCGACATCTCGGGCTACGGCGAAGACGGGCCGTACCGCGACAAGAAGGCCTACGACCTGCTGATCCAGAGCGAGGCCGGCTTTCTCTCGGTGACGGGCACGCCCGACGATCCGTGCAAGTCGGGCAACTCCATCGCCGACATCGCGGCGGGCATGTACGCCTACACCGGCATCCTGGCGGCGCTGCTGCAGCGCGGCAAGACGGGCAAGGGCTCGCACATCGACGTGTCGATGCTCGAATCGCTTGCCGAGTGGATGGGCTACCCGATGTACTACGCCTACGACGGCGCGCCGCCGCCGCCGCGCAGCGCCGCCTCGCACGCCACCATCTATCCCTACGGCCCGTTCCCCGCGGGCGACGGCGGCACCGTGATGCTGGGCCTGCAGAACGAGCGCGAGTGGCGCGCCTTCTGCGACAAGGTGCTGCTGCGCCCCGAGCTCGCGAGCGACCCGCGCTTCGACAGCAACGCGCGGCGCAACGAACACCGCGAGGCGCTGCGTGCACTCATCGTCGACACCTTCGGCGCGCTCAGCGCGGCGCAGGTGCTCGAACGGCTCGACACCGCGCAGATCGCCAATGCACGCATGAACGACATGGCCGGGTTGTGGGCGCACCCGCAGCTGCAGGCGCGCGAGCGCTGGCGCCAGGTCGGTTCGCCGGCCGGCGACATCCCGGCGCTGCTGCCGGCCGGTCGCCAGAGCGCGTTCGACTACCGCATGGACCCGGTGCCTGCGGTCGGCCAGCACACCGACGCCATCCTGCGCAGCCTGGGCCGCGGCGATGACGCGATTGCGACGCTGCGCGCGGCCGGGGCGGTATGAGCGGACCCGCGAACGCCGCGCTCGCCTTGGCGCGCGCCTTTCTCTTCGTGCCGGCCGACCGGCCCGAGCGCCACGCACGTGCGCTGGCGACGGGTGCGGGCGGCGTGATCATCGACCTCGAAGACGCCGTGGCGCCCGCGCGCAAGGCCGAGGCGCGCGACGCGCTCGGTGCCTCGCTGGCGGCGTTGCCCGCCGAAGGGCGAGGGCGGCTGCTCGTGCGCGTGAACGCCAGCGGCACGCCGTGGCATGGCGACGACTGCGCGCGCGCGGCGGGCTGGATCGCCGACGGCCTGATCGCCGGCATCGTCCTGCCCAAGGCCGAGCACGCCGACGAGTTGCATCGGCTGGCCGCGACCGTCGGACCGAAGGCCGTGCTGGTGCCGCTCATCGAATCGGCCGCGGGGCTCGCGGCGCTCGATGCCATCGCGGGTGCGCCGCAGGTGCTGCGGCTGGCCTTCGGCCACCTCGATTTCCAGGCCGACCTCGGCATGGCCTGCGATGCCGACGAGGCCGAGCTGGTGCCTGTGCGCCTCGCGCTCGTGCTGGCCTCGCGCCGCGCCGGGCTGGCCACGCCCATCGACGGCGTCTCGCCCGACTGGCGCGACGCCCAGCGGCTCGCCGCCGACACCGCGCGCGCCCGGCGCGGCGGCTTCGGCGCCAAGCTGTGTATCCATCCCGAGCAGGTCGCGCCCGTGCAGGCCGCGCTCGGGCCCACGGCCGACGAGGTGGCCTGGGCGCACCGCGTCACCGAGGCCGTGCGCGCGGCCGGCGGCGGCGTCGTGAGCCTCGATGGCCGCATGGTCGACGGGCCCGTGGTGCGGTTGGCCGAGCGCTGGCTCGCGCTGGCCGCCTCGCACGGCCCCGGCGATTCATCCGTGACGCACTGATCCACAGACAAACCACAAGGAGACAAAGAAGTGAACGCAACGAAGACCTGGAAACTGAAAGCCCTCATCGCCGCATCGGCGGGCGCCTGCCTGCTCGCCGCCGCATCGCCTGCCGCCGCGCAGGCCGCGTGGCCCGACAAGCCCATCGTGATGGTCGTGCCGTACTCGGCCGGCGGCCCCACCGACGTGGTGGCGCGCATGCTCGCCGTGCCCATGGGCAAGTCGCTGGGGCAGAGCGTGGTGGTCGAGAACACCGTGGGCGCGGGTGGCACCATCGCGCCGACCCGCGTGGCCAAGGCCGCGCCCAACGGCTACACCATCCTCATCCACCACATGGGCATGGCCACCGCACCCGCGCTGTACAAGAAGCTCAACTACGACCCGCTGAAAGACTTCGAGTACGTCGGCCAGGTCATGGACGTGCCGATGACCCTGCTGTCGCGCAAGGACTTCCCGGCCAACAACTTCAAGGAGCTGCTGGCCTACGTGAAGGCCAACAAGGACAAGGTCTCGCTTGCCAACGCCGGCATCGGCGCCGTCTCGCAGCTGTGCGGCATGCTCTTCGCGCACCAGATCGGCGTGCAGCTCACGACCGTGCCCTACAAGGGCGCAGGCCCGGCGCTCAACGACCTCATGGGCGGGCAGGTCGACCTGCTGTGCGACCAGACCACGCAGACCGCGCCCGTCATCAAGGACGGCCAGCGCGTGAAGGTGTTCGGCGTGACCACGCCCAAACGCCTGTCGAGCATGCCCGACATCCCCACGCTCGACGAGCAGGGCCTCAAGGGCTTCGACGTGAAGGTGTGGCACGGCGTGTATGCGCCCAAGGGCACGCCGCCGGCGGTGATCGAGAAGCTCAACGTGGCCCTGCGCGCCGCGCTGCAGGACGACAACGTGAAGAAGCGCTTCGCCGAGCTCAGCACCGAGGCCGTGCCGATGGAGAAGGTCACGCCCGAGGCGCTGCGCAGCCATCTGGCGGCGGAGATCGAGAAGTGGGGGAAGGTGATCCGGGCTGCGGGGGTGCAGGCGGACTGAAGACGGCAGCTTGAGAGTTTGGGAGTCAGGGGCCGCAATGCCCCGGGCTCAGAGCTTCTTCTTCATGTAGGCAAGGTAGTTGCCGCGCGCGTAGTTGTCGATGCGGGCGAACTCTTCGTAGCCCTGCTTCAGGTAGAAGCCTCGCGCCTGCCACTCGAAGGTTTCGAGCGCGGCATTCCCGGCGCCCAGCGCCTTGCCGCGTGCTTCCGCCTCCGCGAGCAGGCGGCGGCCCAGGCCGGTGCCCCGGGCTTCCTCCTCGACGAACAGCACGTCGATGCGCAGCCATTCGAGGAACACGAAGCCACGCAGCCCGCCCATCAGGCGGCCCTGCGCATCCTTCGCGTTCAGCCACACGGGTTGCGTATCGGGGTACTCGCCGACGAAGCCGTAGTTGAACTCGCGCAACCGGCGGCCTAGGACGCCGGAGCGGACCTCTTCTTCGGAGGCGGTCGAAATCACGGTCTCGGTCATGCGTCGCTGCCGTTGTCGGCCGTCTGCAACGTCTCCTCGAACAACTTCAGCAACAGCCGCGCGAACACATCCATGTTCCATGGCCGGTCGGTCGCGCCGGTCTCGATCGTGCGGCTGACCACGAGGCCGTCCGCGCCGGTCACGGCGATGCAGACGTGCCCCGGCGCATCGCCGTACGGGCTGCCCGACGGTCCCGCCGCGCCGCTCTCGCAGATGCCCCACTTCGAACGATGGGCGTCGCGGATGCGGCCCGAGATGAAGCGCGCATAGGGCTCGGTCTCGCCGCGCATGTCGCCCATGTCCTCGGGCGTGAGGCCGAGCAGGGCCTTGCCGGCGCGCCGCGAGTAGATGACCGCGCCGCCCAGGAAGTAGGCCGAGGCGCCCGGCAACGCGAGCAGGGCGGCCGAGACCAGGCCGCCGGCCGACGATTCGGCCACCGCCACCGTCTGGCGCCGCTCGCGCAGCGTCGCCCCCACGCGGGCGGCGAGCACGGAAAGCGGTTCGAGGTCGGTGAGGTCGGGCGTGGACATGGAGGTCGAAAGAAGTAAGAAAGAAGAAATGACCGACCGTTCGATCGATCAAGGGAACGGGTGAACGGATGAACGAACTGTCAGGCGAGGCCCGCGCGCGAGCCCGGCCGCCGCACATACGACGGCGCGCGCTCGTGGCTCGAGGTGTGGCCGTACACCGTGTCGGCCGGGTAGTACTCGGCCTGCAGCTGCACCTTGGCCGCGGCTTCCTCGCCCGACACATGAGCGATGAAGGCGAGCATCAGGTCGGTGCCGGCCGACACGCCGGCCGAGGTCCAGACGTGGCCGTCCTGCACGAAGCGCTGCTCCACCACCTTCACGTCCCCGAGCGCGCGCAGGCGATCGAGCGACCCCCAGTGCGTGGTCGCGGTGCGGCCCGAGAGCAGGCCGGCCGCATGCAGCACGAAGGCACCGGTGCACACCGACAGCAGCGCCTTGCAGCCGGGCGCCTGCGCGGCCAGGAACTGCACCATGGCGGGGTTGTCGACCTCGTGCCGCGTGCCCATGCCGCCGGGCACGAGCACGAAATCGAGCGGCGGGCAGTCGGCAAACGAGACATGCGGGTTGATCGACAGCCCCTTGGCGCAGACGACCGGGCCATGCGTTTGCGCCACCACGAGGCAGTTGGCGGGGCCGCCAGCCAGCTTGCTCCACATGGTGAGCATTTCCCAGGGACCGACGAAATCGAGCTCCTCGACCTCGGGGAAGACGACGATTGCGAAATTCATGCGTGCGAACTCCTGGTGGGGTGGCCGGCAGGGGCCCTGTCACGGGCGCGAAGCCGCAAGCATATAGAGTGCCGCCGAGGTGATGTCCGTGACAGCTGGTTGCAAGCTTGGCTCAGTGTTCTCCCTCAGAGTTGTGTGGCCTGAAAATGGCTAGAGTGAAGGCGGCCGTTCAGGCTTTTTGCTAGCTTCAATCAAGGAAATCTCATGAGCAAGAAAGTTGCATATGTCACCGGAGGCATGGGTGGCATCGGAACAGCCATCTGCCAGCGTCTCTACAAAGACGGGTTCACCGTGGTCGCAGGTTGCGGCCCCACGCGGGACTACGCCAAGTGGCTGGCCGAACAGAAAGCCGAAGGCTTCGAGTTCCACGCGTCGGTCGGCAATGTCGGCGACTGGCAATCCACCGTCGAGGCCTTCTCCGCCGCCAAGGCGGCCCACGGGGCGATTGACGTGCTCGTCAACAACGCCGGCATCACGCGGGACCGCATGTTCCTCAAGATGACGCCCGAGGACTGGAGCGCGGTGATCGAAACCAACCTCAACAGCATGTTCAACGTCACCAAGCAGGTGGTGGGCGACATGGTCGAAAAGGGCTGGGGCCGCATCATCAACATCAGCTCGGTCAACGGCGCCAAGGGCCAGGCCGGCCAGACCAACTACTCGGCGGCCAAGGCCGGCATGCACGGCTTCACGATGGCGCTGGCGCAGGAGCTGGCCAACAAGGGCGTCACCGTGAACACGGTGAGCCCGGGCTACATCGGCACCGACATGGTCAAGGCCATCCGCCAGGAAGTGCTCGACAAGATCGTGGCCACGATCCCGGTCAAGCGCCTGGGTGAGCCGAGCGAAATCGCTTCCATCATCGCGTGGCTCGCCACCGACGAAGGCGGCTACAGCACCGGGGCCGACTTCTCGGTCAACGGCGGCCTCCACATGCACTGAGCATGCGCGCCACGCCCTGAAAACAAAAACCCGCTTCGGCGGGTTTTTTCATTTGGGCCGGAACCACCCCCACAGGACACACGACTTCAACCATCGAAAGCAACCCGACACGAACCCTTTCTTCTGCGTTTTCCTTCATCTTTTCAGGAGGCAGTCATGGCACATACAACAAGCACAGTACCCAGGAAGCTCCCCCTTTACCGTTCCCTGTACGTGCAGGTGATCACTGCGGTGATCGTCGGCGTGCTCCTGGGGTACTTCTACCCCTCGCTCGGCGAGTCGATGAAGCCCTTGGGCGACGGCTTCATCAAGCTCATCAAGATGATCATCGCGCCGATCATCTTCTGCACCGTGGTGGTCGGCATCGCCGGCATGGAAGACATGAAGAAGGTCGGCAAGACCGGCGGCTTGGCGCTTTTGTACTTCGAGATCGTGAGCAGCATCGCGCTGGTGGTCGGCCTCGTGCTGGTGAACCTGCTCAAGCCCGGCGCGGGCATGAACATCGACGCGTCCACGCTCGACACCAAGGCCATCGCGGCCTACACCGGCCCCGGCAAGATGACCGGCACGGTCGACTTCCTGCTCAACGTGATTCCCTCCACCGTGGTCGACGCCTTCGCCAAGGGCGAGATCCTGCAGGTGCTGCTGATAGCGGTGCTGTTCGGCTTTGCGCTGCACCGTTTCGGCGGGCGCGGCACGCTGGTGTTCGACGTGATCGAGAAGGGCTCGCACGTGCTGTTCGTGATCGTCAACTACATCATGAAGCTCGCGCCCATCGGCGCCTTCGGTGCCATGGCCTTCACCATCGGCAAGTACGGACTGGGCAGCCTGCTGTCGCTGGGCAAGCTCATGGGCACCTTCTACCTGACCTGTCTGCTGTTCATCTTCGTGGTGCTGGGGCTCATTGCGCGCTTTCACGGCTTCAGCATCTGGAAGTTCATCAAGTACATCAAGGAAGAGCTGCTGATCGTGCTGGGCACCTCGTCCAGCGAATCGGTGCTGCCGCGCATGATGGAGAAGATGGAGAACCTGGGCGCCCACAAGACCTGCGTGGGGCTGGTGATTCCCACGGGCTACTCGTTCAACCTGGACGGCACCTCGATCTACCTGACGATGGCGGCGGTGTTCATCGCGCAGGCCACCAACACGCCGATGACGCTCACGCAGGAGATCACGCTGCTGGCCGTGCTGCTGCTCACCTCGAAGGGGGCAGCCGGCGTCACGGGCAGCGGCTTCATCGTGCTGGCGGCCACGCTGTCGGCGGTGGGGCATGTGCCGGTGGCGGGGCTGGCGCTCATCCTGGGCATCGACCGCTTCATGTCGGAAGCCCGCGCGCTCACCAACCTGATCGGCAACGGCGTGGCCACCATCGTGGTCGCCAAGTGGACGAACGAACTGGACACCGAGCGGCTGCAGGCCGGGCTCAACAACGAGAGCTGGGTCGAGTCGCAGGAGCCCGAGGAGCTGGTGAACGCGCGCGAATCGAAGATGGCGCAGTAGCGGGCGCAGGGCGCCGGCCCGCGCGTTTCGGTGCGGTGTGGCGCGTTTCGGTGCGCTTCAGTGCACGTCAGTGCACCAGGGCCACCGCGAGCAGCGGCTGCGCTCTGGCGTCGAGCTCGCGTTCGTACAGCGGGGCGGCCTTGGCGTAGGCGCCCTGGGCGCGATGAGCCGCGGCCAGGTTCTGCCGGCTGTACAGCACGGCGTGTGCGTCGGGGCGCCGTTGCTTCTCGTGGATCGCCAGGGCGCGTTCGTACAGCGCAATGGCCTGGTCGAAGGCTTCGCGGCGGTAGTGCAGGCCGGCCAGCGCGCTCAGCGTGAACGCCACCATCGGGCTGTCGGGTCCTGCGGTCTTTTCCTGGATGGCGAGCGCGGCCGTGTACGACTGCGCGGCCCGGGTCAGCTGCCCCTGCCGCTGGTGGACATGGGCCAGCAGCACGAGGCTGAGGGCCGTGTCGGCGGACTCGGGCCCGCCCGTGCGTTGCGCCGTCTGCAGCACCTGCTGCGCCAGCTCGAGCGTGCCGACGTCGTAGCAGTTGGCGTTGATGCGTTGCACGAGTTCCTGGCGCAGCGCGCGCCATTCGGGGTTGCCGTCCTGCGCGTACAGCGCGCCGAACTGCGAGGCCGCCAGGATGACGCCGGCGGCAAGCCATGCCTTCGCGAATTTCATGGGGCCGAATCTAGTGCCCCGGCCTGAAAACCGAATACCTCGTTCATGGGAGTCCGCGCCCGCGGGGACAGGCCCCCGGGGCACGGACGGCGCAGGCGCCCGAAGGGGCCCCGCCTCAGGCGAGATCGAAGCGGTCCAGGTTCATCACCTTGGTCCAGGCGGCCACGAAGTCGTCGATGAACTTCTGCTGGCTGTCGGAAGCGCCATAGACCTCGGCGATGGCGCGCAGCTGCGCGTTGGAGCCGAACACCAGGTCGACGCGCGTGCCGGTCCACTTGAGGGTGCCGGTCTTGCGGTCGCGGCCTTCGTACTCTTCCTTGGCGTCCGACACGGCCTTCCACTCCGTGCCCATGTCGAGCAGGTTGACGAAGTAGTCGTTGCTCAGCGTGCCGGGCGTCTTCGTGAAGACGCCGTGGCGCGTCTGGCCGACGTTGGTGTCGAGCACGCGCAGGCCGCCGACCAGCACGGTCATCTCGGGCGCCGTGAGCGTGAGCAGCTGCGCCTTGTCGATCAGCAGCGCTTCGCTGGGCACGCTGTAGCGGCCTTTCAGGTAGTTGCGGAAGCCGTCGGCCGCGGGCTCCAGCGGCTCGAACGAGGGCACGTCGGTCTGTTCCTGCGAGGCGTCGGCGCGGCCCGGCGAGAAGGGCACCTTCACTTCACGGCCGCCATTGCGCGCGGCCTGTTCCACGCCCGCACCGCCGGCCAGCACGATCAGGTCGGCCAGCGAGATCTTCTTGCCGCCGGTCTGCGCTGCGTTGAACTCGCTCTGGATGCCTTCGAGCACCTTCAGTACCTGGGCCAGCTGCGCGGGCTGGTTGACGGCCCAGTCCTTCTGGGGCGCCAGCCGCACGCGGGCGCCGTTGGCACCGCCGCGCATGTCGGAGCCGCGGAAGGTGGAGGCCGAGGCCCACGCCGTCGACACCAGCTGCGCAGGCGTGAGGCCCGAGGCCAGCACCTTCTTCGTCAGCGCCGCGACGTCGCTGGCGTCGACCAGCGGGTGGTCGACGGCCGGGATCGGGTCTTGCCAGATGAGCTCCTCGGCCGGCACCTCGGGCCCGAGGTAGCGGGCGCGCGGGCCCATGTCGCGGTGCGTGAGCTTGAACCAGGCGCGCGCGAAGGCGTCGGCGAGCTGGTCGGGGTTGGCCAGGAAGCGGCGCGAGATCTTTTCGTAGGCCGGGTCCAGGCGCAGCGACAGGTCGGTCGTGAGCATGGTCGGCGCATGGCGCTTGGAGCCGTCGTGCGCGTCGGGGATGGTGCCGGCACCGGCACCGCCCTTGGCCACCCACTGGTGCGCGCCGGCGGGGCTCTTAGTCAGCTCCCATTCGTAGCCGAACAGGTTCTCGAAGAAGTTGTTGCTCCACTTCGTGGGCGTGGTGGTCCACGTCACTTCGAGGCCGCTGGTGATGGTGTCGCCGCCCTTGCCGGTGCCGAAGCTGTTCTTCCAGCCGAAGCCCTGGTCCTCGAGGCCGGCGGCTTCGGGCTCCTTGCCGACGTTCGAGGCCGGCCCCGCGCCGTGCGTCTTGCCGAAGGTGTGGCCGCCGGCGATGAGCGCCACGGTTTCCTCGTCGTTCATGGCCATGCGGGCGAAGGTGTCGCGGATGTCGTGGGCCGCGGCGATCGGGTCGGGGTTGCCGTCCGGGCCTTCGGGGTTCACGTAGATCAGGCCCATCTGCACGGCGCCCAGCGGGTTCTCGAGGTTGCGGCTGTGCGGCACCTTGCTGTCGTCGTCCTTCACGAGCACGCCGCGGTCTTTCTCGACACCGGGCGAGCCCTGTGCGTAGCGCACGTCGCCGCCCAGCCAGGTCTTCTCGCGGCCCCAGTACACGTCCTGGTCGGGCTCCCACACGTCGGGGCGGCCGCCGCCGAAGCCGAAGGTCTTGAAGCCCATGGTCTCGAGCGCGACGTTGCCGGTGAGGATCAACAGGTCGGCCCAGGAAATCTTCTGGCCGTACTTCTGCTTGATCGGCCACAGCAGGCGGCGCGCCTTGTCCAGGCTCACGTTGTCGGGCCAGCTGTTGAGCGGCGCGAAGCGCTGCTGCCCGCGGCCGGCGCCGCCGCGGCCGTCGCCGATGCGGTAGGTGCCGGCGCTGTGCCAGGCCATGCGGATGAAGAGCGGGCCGTAGTGGCCGAAGTCGGCGGGCCACCAGTCCTGCGAGTCGGTCATCAGCGCGGCGAGGTCTTTCTTCACCGAGGCGAGGTCGAGGCTCTGGAAGGCCTTGGCGTAGTCGAAACCGGCGCCCAGGGGATCGGATTTGGAGGAGTGCTGGTGCAGCAGGTCCAGGCGCAGCTGCTCGGGCCACCAGTCGCGGTTCGTGGTGCCGGCGCCGGTGGCCTGGCTGAACGGGCACTTCGCTTCGGTTTTCTCGTTGCTCATGGGGAGGCTCCTGTTGTTGGGGGGACGGGGGGACCGCTCAAATTCTGGATGAGAAAGGTGTCGATGCGAATAGAAGTGCTTTATGCCTACGATAGTTCGCGTCGCTTCCGTAGGGGTGTAGACGCAGGCCCGTAGAAGCCTGCGGGCTTCAAAGGTTGGGGGCCGTTCCTGCAAAATGGACCGATGCCCCACAGCGTCTCCCTCATCAATACGATTGCCGCCGGCCTGGGGTTGGCGCTGGTGTTCGGCTTTCTCGCGGCGCGGCTGCGATTGCCGGCGCTGGTGGGGTACCTCCTGGCGGGCGTGATCATCGGCCCGTTCACGCCCGGCTTCGTGGCCGACGCGGGCATTGCCGCGCAGCTGGCCGAGATCGGCGTGATGCTGCTGATGTTCGGCGTGGGCCTGCATTTTTCGCTGGCCGACCTGCTCGCGGTGCGCAAGATCGCGCTGCCCGGCGCCATCGCACAGATCGCGGTCGCCACGCTGCTCGGCGGCGGCCTCGCCATGTGGTGGGGCTGGAGCTGGGGCACGGCGCTGGTGTTCGGGCTGGCGCTGTCGGTGGCGAGCACGGTGGTGCTGCTGCGCGCGCTCGAGAGCCTGGGCATCCTCGATTCCTTCACCGGCCGCATCGCGGTGGGCTGGCTCGTGGTCGAAGACCTCGCGATGGTGCTGGTGCTCGTGCTGCTGCCGCCGCTGGCGGGCGCGCTGGGCAGCACCAAGGTCGACACCAGCGGCGACCCCGTCTGGCAGACGCTGGGCCTCACCTTGCTGCAGGTCGGCGGCTTCGTCGTGCTGATGCTGGTGGTGGGGCGGCGCGTGTTCCCGTGGATTCTCTGGCAGGTCACGCGCACCGGTTCGCGCGAGCTGTTCACGCTGTGCGTGGTGGCGGCGGCCGTGAGCATCGCCTTTGCCTCGGCGGCGCTGTTCGGCGTGTCGTTCGCGCTGGGTGCCTTCTTCGCCGGCATGGTGATGCGCGAGTCGCAGTTCAGCCACCGCGCGGCGCAGGAGTCGCTGCCGCTGCGCGACGCGTTTGCCGTGCTGTTCTTCGTGTCGGTCGGCATGCTGTTCGACCCGTCGGTGCTGCTGGAGCGCCCGCTGCAGGTGCTGGCCGTGGTGCTGGTGATCGTGCTGGGCAAGTCGCTCGCGGCCTGTGCGCTGGTGCTGGTGTTCCGCTACCCGCTGGCCACCGCGCTCACGGTGAGCGCGAGCCTGGCGCAGATCGGCGAGTTCTCGTTCATCCTGGCCGGGCTGGGCGTGTCGCTCGGCCTGCTGCCAGTGGAAGGGCAGAGCCTGGTGCTGGCGGGCGCGCTGATCTCCATCGCCACCAACCCGCTGTGGTTCAGCCTCATCGCGCCGCTGCAGAAATGGCTGCACGCGCATTCGAAATTTGCGCGCGAACTCGACGCGCGCAGCGACCCGCTGGCCGAACTGCCCATGACCACCGAGGCCAAGTACCTGTCGCGGCAGGTGGTGCTGGTCGGCTACGGCCGGGTGGGCCGGCGCATTGCCGCCGAATTGGAGACCAACGACATCCCCTACGTGGTGGCCGAGCAGAACCGCGAGCTGGTCGAGAAGCTGCGCGAGGCCGGCATCCCGGCCGTGTGGGGCGATGCGGCCGACCCGGCGGTGCTGATCCAGGCGCACGTGGCGCGCGCCCGCGTGCTCGTGGTGGCCACGCCCGACGCCATGAACGTGCGCCAGATGATCGAAACCGCGCGCACGCTGAACCCCACCATCCAGACCGTGGTGCGCAGCCACAACGAGCAGGAAGCCCGCCTGCTGGCCGCCGAAACCGACGCGAAGGTGTTCCTGGGCGAACAGGAACTTGCCCAGGCCATGGCCCGCGATGTGGTGCAGCGCGCCGCCGCGATGGCGGTGCCGGCCTGAGAACTCAAAGGTCCTCGATCACCAGCGTGCGATAGCGCTCGGCGATCGAGTAGGGCACGGTACGCACCAGTTCCATCACGCGCTCGGCGATGGCGCCGTCCTTGGTGCGGATCAGCAGGCCCGTGTGGCCTTCGTGGGCCAGCTGGATGAAGGCGCGCACCGTGTCGCCGTCGGTGCCGGCGGAGGGCAGGGGACTGTGCGAGGCATGCACGGTCGGCGCGATTTCCGCCAGGACGGTTTCGGCCGGTATCAGGTAGACCTCGTCGCCGCTCACGATGCCTTTCGCGATCAGCCCGTGGCCGATGCGGCTGGCGTCTTCGACGCTCGGAAACATCACCAGGGAGTAACCGGTCGGGTAGAACGCGCCACCGAAGGCGGCGCGCATGTTGGGTTCAAGCGTGAAATGTTTCATGCTGACTCCTTGTTCTGATGCAACTCCCCACCCCTAACATTAGGCCGCGCGGCGTCCATGCACTGTAGGAGAAGCCCTAGTACTGACAACCGCGCCGGCCCCTTGCCCGTTCAAAGGCGGGTTCATTCCCTGTTTCATTTCTCTGACCGTCATGCCTTCGCCGAGAGACATCGCACTCACCGTCCACGAACTGGAAGAAGGGGAGTTCTACTGGGTGCTGATGGAGGCCGTGGACGGCTCGCCCGGCGACTCCACCCATGTGTACGTGCCGCTCGAAGCCGCCCACGAGCCCTACGCCACGTATTCGAATGCACTGGTGGCCGGCGTGGCGGTGCTGCGGCGGCTGTTCGGGCCCGACGGCAAGCCCGTCTGACGGGGCCCGCAGGGGCGCCGCCGCAGGGCGCTCCCTATAATCCCGGCGGTTGGAAACATTGGTTCACACCGGTGTCGTCCAACACCCCACGGTTCGAAGGTGCCCTGCACGACCAGTCACAGGATTGGCGGCGGGGTTAAACGGGAAGCAGGTGCGAGGCGTCGTTTTTTCGAACGACCCTTCCATTCCTGCGCTGCCCCCGCAACGGTCAGCGGACATCGACACCCTCAGGCCCCGGCGATCTTTCGCTGGGGCAGCCACTGCGCTTCGGCGTGGGAAGGCGAGGGCTTCGGCGCCGAGGTGCATGCATTGCACCCGACGCACTCCGCGAGCCCGGATACCGGCCTTCGCAACCGCCTTCGGATGCTGCGGGAGTGCGTGTCCGGGCTTGCCGCTTTTCCCTCGCGCGAAACGGCACCGCCCCTCGTCTCTTCTCCCTTGGCGTCCGCGATCGGTCAGGAGCCTGCGGGGACGCGGGCTGGAGGAGAAGTCGGATGAATCGCATTGCATCGCCACCGCGCGATCGCTCGGGCCCGCCCCTGCAACGGGCGCGCCTTTCGGGTCTTTCAGGTCTTTCGCTGGGGCTTGGCCTCGCTTGCGGGCCCGCCCTGGCCCAATCGGGCGACACAACCGGTCGCCCCAGCCTCACGCCCGTGCAGGTCGAAGCCAGCCGCCACACGCCGCTGGCCCTGGACGAACCCACGCAGACCGGCAGCCGCCTGGGCCTCACGCCGCTCGAAACGCCGGCCAGCATCGAGGTGCTCACCGGCGACACGATCCGCGCGCGCGGCGACGTGTCGGTGGTCGAGGCCGCGAGCCGCGCCACCGGCATCACGGGCTCGCCCGCGCCGGGCAACGGCGGCTCGGCGCTGTCGGCGCGCGGCTTCAACAGCCACGGCTCGGTGATGCAGCTGTACGACGGCACGCGCCTGTACGTGGGCGCGGGCACCGTCACCTTCCCGTTTGACACCTGGTCGACCGACCGCATCGAGGTGCTGCGCGGCGCCGCCTCGGTGATGTTCGGCGAAGGCGCCATCGGCGGCGCGATCAACGTGGTGCCCAAGAAGCCCACGCGCGGCCCGATCCGCAACGAGGCGCTCGTGAGCGTCGGCTCCGACGCCACGCGCCAGGTCGCCTTCGGCAGCGGCGGGGCGATCAACGACATGCTCTCGTACCGCTTCGACATCAGCCACCGAAAAACCGACGGCTTCATGTTGCGCGGCGAGGCCGAGAGCCTCGCGGTGGGCGGCGCGGTGCGGCTCGACGTGTCGCCGCAGCTGCAGTTCACGCTCTCGCACGACGAGGGTCGCCAGACGCCGCAGCGCTACTTCGGCGTGCCGCTCGTCAACGGCCGCCTGAGCAGCCTGAACCGCGAACAGAACTACAACCTCGACGACGCCGAGGTCAAGTACCGCGACCGCTGGACCCGCCTCGATGCGCAGTGGACGCCCAACGACGCCGTCACCGTGCGCAACCAGCTCTATCGCCTGGACAGCAAACGCCACTGGCGCGACAGCGAAACCTACACCTACAGCGCCACCACGAACCGCGTGACGCGTGGCGACTACCTGGAGATCGGCCACGACCAGGAGCAGATCGGCAACCGCACCGACGCCACCTTCAAGCACGCGCTGTTCGGCCTGAAGAACCAGGTGCTGGTGGGCTTCGACGCCAATCGCATCGACTTCCTGAATTCGAGCGACACGCCCTACGGCGGGCGCTCGGTGGTCGATGCCTTCGTCTTCAACCCCGGCTACTACGCTTCGCCCACGCCCTACCTGCCGCGCTACAAGACCAAGACCCGCACCTACGCCTTCTTCGCCGAAGACAAGCTGGCCTTCAACGAACACTGGTCGGTGGTCGGCAGCCTGCGCTGGGACCACGCGAAGATCGTGCGCACCGACCCGCAGAACCGCGCCCCGCGCCTGGACAAGACCTTCGAGTACGCCACGGGCCGCCTCGGCGTGGTCTACGCGCCCGATGCCGCGCAGTCGTTCTATGCGCAGGTGGCGCGCGCGGCCGATCCGCTTACCGGGCTCATCAGCACCTCGACCACGCAGGTGCCGTTCGAGCTCAGCGTCGGCAAGCAGGTCGAGGTGGGCTACAAGCGCCAGCTGGCCGAGGGGCGCGGCGCCTGGAGCGTGGCGGCCTACCGCATCGAGAAAACCAAGCTGCTGTCGCGCGACGCGAACGACCCGACCGTCGTGCAGCAGATCGGCAAGCAGTCGTCCGAAGGCATCGAGGCCACGCTCGACCTGGCGCTGACCTCCACGCTGCGCCTCGAAGTCAACGCCGCGCGGCTGCGTGCGCGCTACGACGACTTCAACGAGGCGGTCGGCAAGTCGCTGGTCTCGCGTGCGGGCAACACGCCAGCCGGCGTGCCCGAGGTGGCGGCCAACCTGTGGCTGCACTGGCGCTTCCTGCCGCAGTGGGAGGCCGAGCTGGGCGTGCGCCACGTCGGCGCGCGGCAGGTCGATGCGGCCAACACGCGGCGGATCGGCTCCTACACCGTGGCCGATGCGGGCGTGAGCTGGCAGGCGAACCCGTCGCTCAAGCTCGCGCTGCGTGCCTTCAACCTCGCCGACCGCAGGTACCCGGTCTCGTTCTCGAACGGCGGCACCCAGTGGCTGCTGGGCCGTCCGCGCTCGTTCGAGCTGTCGGCGTTCGTGACTTTCTGAGCATGGCCGCATGAGCACCGCATGGCAACGCACATGGCCCCCGCTGCGGCGGGCGCTGTACTGGACGCACCGATGGCTGGGCATCGGCGGCTGCCTGCTGTTCGTCATGTGGTTCGTCTCGGGCGTGGTCATGATGTACGTGGGGTACCCGAACCTCACGGACGAAGAGCGGCTCGCGGGGCTCGCCCCGGTGCGCTTCGAACAGGCGGTGGTCACGCCGACTGCCGCGCTCGAGACGCTGCCGCAAGCGGTGCGCACGCAGCCGCCCAGGCGCATGGCGCTCGAAATGCAGGCCGGCGCCGACGCGCAGCCCGTGTGGCGCATCGTCGATGCGCGCGGCGGTCGGCATGCCGTGTCCGCGCGCGACGGTCGCGTGCTCGGCCCGGTCGATGCGGCGCAGGCCGAGGCCATCGCCCGCGACTTCTCCGCGCAGCCTGGCGCACGCTGGGCCGAAACGCTGGAACGCGACCAGTGGACGGTGCCGCAAGGCCTGAACCCGCTGCGCCCGCTGCACCGCATCGAAGTCGGCGACGCGGCGGGCACCGAGCTGTACGTGTCCTCGCGCACCGGCGAGGTGGTGCGCGACACCACGCGCGCCGAGCGCTTCTGGAACTGGCTGGGCGCCGTGCCGCACTGGATCTACTTCACGCCGCTGCGCGCCGATCCGCCGCTGTGGCACGACGTGGTCGTGTGGCTGTCGGCCGCCTGCATCGTCTCGGCCGTGACGGGCATCGTCATCGGCATCCTTCGCATCCGGCTGCGGCGGCGCTTTCGCAGCGGCGCGGTCACGCCGTACACGGGCTGGATGGCCTGGCACCACATCGCCGGCCTCATCGGCGGTTTCTTCGTGCTGACCTGGATCGTGAGCGGCTGGCTCTCGATGAACCCCAACGGCTGGTTCCAGCGCGCGCCCACCGATGCGGCCGCGATGGCGCGCTACACGGGCACCGGTGCATCGCCGTTCCCCTGGCCACCGGCCGTGGTGCCGGCAGGTGAGGGCGCCGCCGCACCGCGTGAGGCGCTGCCGACGTGGTTCGACGGCAAGCCGCTGCTGCAACTGCGCGATGCGCAGGCCCGCGTGCAGGTGGTCGATGCCGCGACCGGCGCGCCGGCCGTCATCGCTCGCGACGACATCATGCGCGCCGCCGCCCGGCTGCGCCCCGGCGCCGCGATCACGCAGGCCGCCTTGCAAACGCACGAAGACTTCCACTGGTACGGCCACCACCGCACGCGCGTGCTGCCCGTGTGGCGGCTCGAGTTCGACGATGCCGCGCGCAGCTGGCTCTACATCGACCCGACGAGCGGCCAGGTGGCCGGCAGCAACGACCGCAACGCGCGGTTGCGCCGCTGGCTCTTCAATGCCGCGCACAGCCTCGACTTTCCCTGGCTCATCCAGTACCGGCCCGCCTGGGATCTGGTGATGTGGTTCCTGTCGGTCATCGGCGTCGTCGCTTCGGCGAGCGGCGTGGTGATCGGCTGGCGGCGGCTGCGGCGCAAGCCACAGCCGTCGCCTGTTCAGCGGGGGCTGCAAGGCTCCCGGGTTTCATGACGGGGACTTGCGCAAGCCAGTCCATCCCCCAACAATCAACTTTCGCACTTCGGTGCATTTCAGGAGGTGCGCGATGCACATCGAACCCGGACTCGTCGACGGATCCAAGATCTTCCTCAGCTATGCCACGGGGGCGGCTGCACTGGCTTACACAGGCAAGGTCGCCTTCGACACCTTGCGCAAGGACGGCCCCATCGGCCTGCTGCTGCGCTCGGTCTTCACCGTGATGCTGGTGTTCTGCTTCTTCGAGGTGTTCCCGCACCATCCCGTGGGCGTGTCCGAGGTGCACCTGATCCTGGGCACCACGCTGATGCTCCTCTTCGGGCTCGCGCCCGCGGCCATCGGCCTGGCCGGCGGCTTGCTCATCCAGAGCCTGTTCTTCGCACCGCCTGACCTGCCGCAGTACGGCATGAACGTCACGACCTTGCTGGTGCCGCTGTTCGCCACCGCCGCGCTGGCACGCCGCATCATTCCCGCGAACATGGCCTACGTGGACATCAGCTACCAGCAGGCTTTCAAGCTGTCGGTGGCCTACCAGGGCGGCATCGTGGTGTGGGTGGGCTTCTGGGCCCTCTACGGCCGTGGCACGGGCCTCGAGAACCTCAGCCAGATCGCCAGCTTCGGCGCGGCCTACATGACGGTCGTGCTGGTCGAGCCGCTGGTCGACCTGGGCGTGCTGGCCGCGGCCAAGGCCTGGCGCCGTCTGCAGGGCACGGCCCTGGTCGAGCGCCGCTTGTACAGCGCCGTCTGATTCGCGCCGGCAGCCCCTCGTTGAAGAGGGCGTGCCGTTCGCCGGCGCGTGCGCCACGCACGCGCCGCGCCCGATTCCCCGTGCGCCTTCGGCGCCTGAAAGCATCCATTCCATGACACAAAGCAACGCCAAGATCCCCGTCACCATCGTCACGGGCTTCCTCGGCAGCGGCAAGACCACGCTGCTGCGTCACATCCTCGGCAATGCCGAGGGCCGCCGCATCGCGGTGGTGGTCAACGAGTTCGGCGAACTCGGCATCGACGGCGACATCCTGCGCGGTTGCGGCATCGGCTGCGACGACGAGGGCAACGAGCGCGAAGGCGCGCTGTACGAACTGGCCAACGGCTGCGTCTGCTGCACCGTGCAGGAAGAGTTCCTGCCCGTGATGCTGCAGCTGGCCGAGCGCCGCGACCAGATCGATGCCGTGCTCATCGAGACCTCGGGCCTGGCGCTGCCCAAGCCGCTGGTGCAGGCCTTCCAGTGGCCCGACATCGCGAACATCTTCACCGTCGATTCGGTGGTCACCGTGGTCGACGGCCCGGCCGCCGCCTCGGGCCAGTTCGCCGCGAACCCCGCGCAGGTCGACGTGCAGCGCCGCGCCGATCCCAACCTCGACCACGAATCGCCGCTGCACGAGCTGTTCGAAGACCAGCTCTCGGCCGCCGACCTCGTGGTGCTCAACAAGACCGACCTCATGGACGCCGCCGCGCGCGCGCAGGTCGAGGCGCTGGTGCGCGAAGAGCTGCCGCCCGAGGTGAAGATCGTCGGTGCCACCGAAGGCAAGCTGCCGCTCGCGCTGCTGCTGGGCCAGGGCCGCGCCGCGGAAAGCACCATCCACCTGCGCGAGAGCCACCACGACCACGAGGAAGACCACGACCACGACGAGTTCGACTCGCTCGTGATCGAGCTGCCGCCCGTGGACCGCGATGGCCTCATCGCCGTGCTGACTGCACTGGTCGAGCAGCACACCATCTACCGCGTGAAGGGCTTCGTCGCCGTGCCGCACAAGCCGATGCGCCTGCTGGTGCAGGGCGTGGGCCGTCGCTTCGACCACCACTTCGACCGCCGCTGGCGCGACGGCGAGGCGCAGCGCACGCGGCTCGTGTTCATCGGCGAAGACCTGGACGAAGGCGCGTTGCGCAAGGCACTGGAAGGCGTGGCGGCCGTTCCCGCCTGACCGCATGCACCTGCTGAGCACCCAGCCCGGCCGCTTCGTCGAGGACGATCCGAGCGTCGTCACCCGGCTCGACCAGACGCCGGGCGACATCGTGGTGCTCAGCTCGGCCGACACCACGCTCGCGCTGCTCGCCGCCGCGCGCACGGCGCTGGCGGCCACCGACCCCGGCTACCCCTCGCTGCGGCTGGCCAACCTCATGCACCTGCGCCAGCCCGCGTCGCTCGACCTGTACGTCGACGAGGTGTTGCGGCATGCGCGCGTGGTGGTGGTCGATCACCTGGGGGCCGAGTCGGCCTGGGCCTACGGTCTGCAGCAGCTCGAAAAGCTTGCGAAGCGCCAGGGCCAGCAGCTCGCGATGTTCTCGGGCGACCTGCAGGAAGACGAGGACCTGCTCGCGCGCGGCACCGCGGCGCGCGGCGTGAGCCGGCAGCTGTGGCAGTACCTGCGCTCGGGCGGCGCGGGCAACGCGGCGCAGTTCCTGCGCGCGGTGGCCTTCCACGGCCTGGGCCACGGCGAGGCGCCCTTGCCGCCGCGCAGCCTGCCGCAGGTCGCGCTGCATGTGCCGGGCGGCGTGGACGCGACGCACACGGTCGCGGGCATCGACGACCTGCGCGCCGGCTGGCATGCGGATGCGCCCGTGGTGGCACTGGTGTTCTATCGCTCGCACCTGCTGTCGGGCAACACCGAGGCCTTCGATGCGCTGGCCGCCGCGCTGCATGCGCAAGGACTGAACCCGCTGCCCGTGGCGCTCGATTCGCTGAAAGACCCGCTGTGCCTGTCCGCACTGCGCGCGCTGTGCATCGAACACGAAGTGCAGCTCGTGCTCAACACCACCGCCTTCGCCGCCTTGGGGCAGGGTGCCTCGGACGAAAGCGGTGAGCCTCTGGCACTCGCGGACGATGCCCCCGTGTTGCAGGTGATCGTGAGCGGCGGCAACCGCGAAGACTGGCTGGCTGACAGCCAGGGCCTGCGCCCGCGCGACATCGCGATGCAGATCGCGCTGCCCGAGATGGACGGGCGCATCGTCACGCGCGCCGTGAGCTTCAAGGGCCTGTCGCACCGCTGCGAACTCACGCAGACCGAAGTGGTCGGCTACCGGCCCGAGCCCGACCGCATCGCCTTCGTGGCCGAACTCGCGCGCCGCTGGTGCAGCCTGCGCAGACTGCGCGCGGATGAAAAACGCGTCGCGCTCATCCTGGCGAACTATCCCGGCAGCGAAGGCCGCATCGGCAGCGGCGTGGGGCTGGACACGCCGGCCTCGGTGATGGCCATCCTGCGTACGATGCAGGCCGAGGGCTACACGCTCGATGCGCTGCCCGCGGACGGCGACGCGCTGATGCGCACGCTGCAGGAGGGCATCGCCAACGATCCTGCCCAATGGGCTGCGCGGCCCGCGTGGCAGAGCTACGCGCTCGCCGACTACCGAGCCCGCCTGGCGGCGCTGCCCGAGGGCATGGCCGCCGCCATCGACGCGCAATGGGGCCCGCCCGAAAACGACCCGATGCTGCGCCAGGGCCGCTTCATGATCGCCGGGCTGCGGCTGGGCCGCGTGTTCGTGGGCATCCAGCCGGCGCGCGCGCTGGGACCGCTGGGCCTGGCCGACTACGCGAGTTACCACGACGCCGAGCTGGTGCCGCCGCACAGCTACCTCGCGTTCTACTTCTGGCTGCGCGACGTGTTCGCCATCGACGCGGTCGTCCACGTCGGCAAGCACGGCAACCTCGAATGGCTACCGGGCAAGAGCCTGGCGCTCGCGGCCACCTGCTGGCCCGACGCGATCCTCGGGCCGTTGCCCAACGTGTATCCCTTCATCGTCAACGACCCCGGCGAGGGCGCGCAGGCCAAGCGCCGCACGCAGGCCGTGATCGTCGACCACCTGATGCCACCGCTCACGCGCGCCGAGAACCACGGCCCGCTGCAGGACCTGGAGCGCCAGGTCGACGAGTACTACGACGCGCTGCTGGTCGACGCGCGCCGTGCCAAGGTGCTGCGCGCGCAGATCCTCGCGACCGTGCGCGCGCAGCACCTCGTCGAAGAGCTGGGCATGCCGGGTGCGGAAGACGATGCCGTGCTGGCGCGCGTCGATGCGTACCTGTGCGAGCTGAAAGAAACCCAGATCCGCGACGGCCTGCATGTGTTCGGCGATTCGCCGCGCGATCGGCTGCGGCGCGACACGCTGCTCGCGCTCGCGCGCTTTCCGGCCGGTGACGGCGCGGGCGAGAACGCAGGGTTGCTCGGCGCGTTGGCAGCCGACCTGTTGCCCGGCGACGCCTTCGATCCGCTCGACATCGACGCGGCGAAGCCCTGGCAGGGCGCGCGGCCCGCGCTGCTGGCGGCCGTGAGCGACGAGGCCTGGCGCCACCAGGGCGACACGCGCGAGCGGCTGGAGCTGCTGGCGCAGCAGCTGCTCGAAGCGGACGCTTGTCCGCCCGATCTGCCGCATACCGCCGCCGTGATGGGCCGCATCGCGCACCGCCTCGCGCCCGCGCTCGATGCGTGCGGCGGGGAAGAACTGCGTCAGCTGTCGCGCGCACTGCAAGGCCGCTTCGTGCCGCCGGGCCCGAGCGGCTCGCCTTCGCGCGGCCGGCCCGATGTGCTGCCGACCGGGCGCAACTTCTACGCGGTCGACACGCGCGCCATCCCCACGCCCACGGCCTGGATGCTCGGGCTCAAGTCCGCCGCGCAGTTGGTCGAACGCCACCTGCAGGAACACGGCGATTACCCCGTGGCGCTGGGCCTGTCGGTCTGGGGCACGGCCACCATGCGCACCGGCGGCGACGATCTGGCGCAGGCCTTCGCGCTCATCGGCGTGCGGCCCAAGTGGGCGCCGGGCAGCCAGCGCGTGGTCGACTTCGAGGTGCTGCCCACCGTGGGCCTCGGGCGTCCGCGCATCGATGTCACGCTGCGCATCTCGGGCTTCTTCCGCGATGCCTTTCCCAACGCCGTGCAGATGTTCGACGCCGCCGTGCAGGCCGTGGCCGCGCAGGAAGACGAAGACGCCGAGCGCAACCCGATCCGCGCCCGCATCCTGCGCGAGGCCGCCGCGCTCGAAGCACAAGGCGTGGCGCCCGGCGAGGCGCGCACGCAGGCCGGCTGGCGCGTGTTCGGTTCCGCGCCCGGCAGCTATGGCTCGGGCCTGCAGCCGCTGTTCGACCACGGCGACTGGCAGACCGACGATGACCTGTCGAAGGCCTATGTCGGCGGCAGCGCCCACGCCTACGGCCAGGGCAGCGACGGCGTGCCGGCCAGCGATGCGCTGGTGCGCCGGCTGCGCGCGATGAACGTCGTGCTGCAGAACCAGGACAGCCGCGAGCACGACCTGCTCGACTCCAACGACTACTACCAGTTCCAGGGCGGCATGGCCGCCGCCGTGCGCCACCTGAGCGGCCAACAGCCCGCGATGTACCACGGCGACCACGGCAACCCGCAGGCGCCGCGCGTGCGCACGCTGAAGGAAGAAATCAGCCGTGTGATCCGCGCGCGCGTGGTCAACCCCAAGTGGATCGACGGCGTGAAGCGCCACGGCTACAAGGGCGCCTTCGAGATGGCCGCCACGGTCGATTACCTCTTCGGCTTCGATGCCACCGCGCGCGTGGTGGGCGACCACCAGTACGCGATGGTGGCCGACGCCTACGTGCTCGACGAGGCCACCCGCGACTTCGTGAACGCGCACAATCCGCGCGCGCTGCAGGACATGCTCAACCGCCTGCTCGAAGCCATGCAGCGCGGCCTCTGGCAGTCGCCCGGCGACTACAAGGACCAATTGGAAAACCTGCTGCTCGACCACGAGCAGCAGATGGAAGGAAGCCCCCGATGACCACAGCCGCCCCGATGCCGGTGCCGTTCCCCTTTGCCGCGATCGCCGGCCAGCCGCAACTGCGCCAGGCGCTCTTGCTGGCCGCGGTCGATCCCGCGCTGGGCGGCGTGCTCATCGAAGGCCCGCGCGGCACCGCCAAGACCACGGCTGCGCGCGCGCTCGCCGAATTGCTGCCCGGCGCGCCCTTCGTCACGCTGCCGCTGGGCGCGAGCCTCGAAAGCCTCGTGGGCACGCTCGACCTCGGGCAGGCGCTGGCCGGCCACGAACTGAAGTTCGCGCCGGGCCTGCTGGCGCGCGCCCACGGCGGCGTGCTGTACGTCGACGAGATCAACCTGCTGCCCGACGCGCTCATCGACTCGCTGCTCGACGCGGCGGCCAGCGGCGTCAACGTGGTGGAGCGCGACGGCATCTCGCACCGGCATGCCGCGCGCTTCGTGCTCGTGGGCACCATGAACCCGGAAGAGGGCACGCTGCGCCCGCAGCTGCTCGACCGCTTCGGCCTGTGCGTGCGGCTGCGCAACCTGCAGGACGCGGCCGAGCGCCAGGCCATCGTGCGTGCACGGCTGGCCTTCGACGCCGATCCGCAAGGCTTTCGCGCGGCGCACGCGAAGGAGGAGGCCGAGCTCGCGGCGGCGCTGGTGCGTGCGCGCGCCCTCGTTGCGGACGCGGCGGCCCTGCCGTACGGCGATACGGTGCACGAAGCCGTCGGCGCGCTGTGCATCGCGGCTGGCGTGGACGGCCTGCGTGCCGACCTCGTGATGCTGCGCTCGGCGCGCGCACTCGCGGCGTGGGAAGGCGTGGCATCGATCACCGACGACCATGTGCAGCGCGTGGCCGAGGCAGTGCTACTGCACCGGCGCCATCCGGCGGCCGAAGCGGCGGTGGCTCTTCCCATGCCGTCGCCCGCACCTCATCGCCATCCGGGCGATGCACCTGCACGCCATGCCGGCGACAGCGATTGGGGCGCGATGCCGCCCGAGCCCGTCGGCATCGAGCGCGTGAAGCCGCTGCGCCCGCTGATCTCCACTCAGCAGGCCGCCCCAAAAAAAGCCTGAGCCTCCGGGACGCCGCACCCGCTGGCGCACGCCAGGGTGACCGGAGGCAGGGCACGCAACGGGACGCCTGGCACGGCGCCGCCGCGCCCGGCACGGCCTTCGACTGGCCGCGCACGCTCGTCGCCCGCGGCGCGGACCGCCTGCAGGCCGCGCACCTGCGCCACCGCCCGCAAGAGGCGCGCAGCGGTGCCTTGCATTGCTTCCTGCTCGACTGTTCGGCCTCGATGCGGCACGACGGCCAGTTGGCGCGCGCCAAGGGTCAGCTGCTCGCGCTGATGCAGGAGGCCTACCAGCGGCGCGACCATGTGGCGCTGCTGTGCTTCGCCGGCGATGTGGTCGAGCTGCGCCTGCCGCCGCGCCGCGCCAGTGCCTGGAACGACGACTGGGTCGCGCCCATCGCGGCGGGGGGCGGCACGCCGCTGGCGCTGGGCGTGCAGCGCGCGCAGCAGCTGCTGGCAAAGCACGAGAGCCGCCAGCGTTGGCTCTGGCTGCTGACGGACGGCCGCAGCAACGAAAGCCCCGCGCGCCCCGCCGCGGCGGACGTCGCCTGCGTGATGGACTTCGAGCGCGCCCGCACGCCGCTGCACCGGGCCCGGCAACTGGCGGCGCAGTGGGACGCGCGCTACCTGAGCGCCTGAATCACAGGATCGCGGGGCGCGCCCCGGCGCTCGCCGATCGACTTGGGAAGCGAAGGGGCATCCGCCGCGCGCCGTACCGCTGCAGGCGGCGCCTTCGATACTGCGGCGCTCCCAACGAAACCCAGGAACCCCCATGTCCGTCACTCCCCGCCGCGTGGTGCGCGAAGGCGCGTTCAAGCACATCATTGCCGACGGTGTGCAGGTCGGCGACACGATCTATCTCTCGGGCCAGGTGAGCGTGGACGGCGAGGGCCGCACCCTGGGCGCCGGCGACATCGCGGCGCAGGTGCGGCAGGCCTACGTCAACGTGCGCAGCGTGCTCGCATCCTTCGGCGCCTCGATGGCCGACGTGGTGGACGAAACCCTGTTCGTCACCGACATCGACGGCTTCCTCGGCCAGGCCGAGGCGCTCTTCGCCTTGCGCGCCGAGATGTTCGGCGGCGAGCCGCAGATCTCGCAGACGCTGGTGCAGGTGGCGCGGCTCGGCAGCCCCGACTGGCTGATCGAGATCAAGTGCATCGCCAGAACAGCTGCAGCCTGAAGGGCTGAAGGCCTGTTCCGGCAGGCAGTTCGGGTACCGTACGGCATGCGTCCGAAACCCCGTCTCCTGGCCCTTGCGTTGACCCTGGCCATGCCCGCCGCCTTTGCCCAAACCGAGGCGTCCGCGCAGCCGTCGAGTGCCGACGACTGCAAGGCACAGGAAGCCGTGCTGGAGCGCGACATGGCCCTGGCCCGTTCGCGTGGCCAGATGCTGCGCCGGCGCGAGCTGGCCGACACCCTGAGCGCGCTGCAGCAGCGCTGCCAGGCGCTGGCGCCGATGAGCCGCGAAGCGCGCATCGAGAAACTGGAACGCGAGATCCGCACGCTGCGCACCGAGCTCGAACGCGCGGAGGCGCAACTGCGCAGCGTGAAGAGCGAGTCGCCCTGAGCTACTTCACCAGGGCAGCTCGCTGAGCGGCCTGCGCGGGTCTGAAACAGCCGGCGCCACATCGACGGGGGTGGCCGGCCCGTTTTTCTCTGCCACGACTTCCACCGGTGCCAGCATCGTCCCGCGGCAGTTCGGCGAGCCGCAATGGCAGGGGTACTTCGACGGCGGCGAGCCGTCGTCGGCCGTCAGCGAATAGTCGATGAAGAGCTCGTCGCCGGCCTCCACCGCTTCCATCGTCTGGAAGCGAAGCACCATCTCGCCCGCCTCGTCGTATTCCTCGACCGCCTCGCAGTTCGGCTCGCAGGAATGGTTCAGGTGGCGCGTGGCGTTCCCGCCCTTGGCACCGTCAATGGTCTCGCCGGTCGTCAGCGTGAACAGGTAGGTGAGCTGGTCGTCCCAGAGCTTGGAGGCGACTTCCTGTTTGGTGTAGCGGCGGCCTTCGTACAGGCCCAGGAAGGCTTCGGCCGGCAGGTCGCGCGTGGCGAAGGCGCCCAGGCCATGCACGCCGCTGGGGCCCACGCGGATGAAGGGGGTGGACGAGGTTCGCTTGGGGGACTTCATGAACGGGCGGGGCGCGAGGAATCGGAAGAAAAGGTGGGCTGGGGCTGGAGTGTCGCGGCCATCTCGATCTGGCGTATGACAACGGTGGCGCCGCGTGCGGCCATCGCGCGGTGCAGCGCGCTGCCCTCGGGCTCGTCGACCAGCCGCCAGCGCGCGCCGGGGCGTGCCTGCGCGAGCGCATCGAGCAGTGCGTGGGCCGAGGCGTCGTCAGGCGCGGCGGCGTCCAGCAGCATGTGCAGCGGCAAGGCTGGCGGCAGCAAGATGGCGTAGCCGCCCGTTGCCGCGCCGAGGGCTGCGGCGCCGTCGTGCGCGAGCGCACCTTGCACGGTCGGCCACTCGCGGCGCCAGGTGGGGCGCGAGACAGCGGTGCAGGCCGCGTGCAGGTCGGCGAGCGCGTCGGTATCGGGCGCTGTCGAAGCTGCCTCGGCGCGAGGTTCGAAGCTGCCTTCGAGCACCTCGAGCGTGCGGGTTTCGACGAAGCCCGCGTGCTGGTACAGCTGCCGCGCGGGGTTCTGTTCGATGACTTCGAGCTGCACTTGCGCGATGCCGGCGGCCGCCAGGTCGCGCAGCTGGGCGTCGATGAGCTGTTTCGCCAGCCCCCGGCGGCGTTGCGCGCTCGCGATGCCGAAGCCCGCGAGGTAGGCGCGCGGCCCGCGCCGGCCGACGAGCGAGAGGCCGCAGGCCTCGCCGTCGGCGACGATCGCGCGCGAGAGGCCGAGGTCGGCTTGGGCGCGCCGCACATGCCGCTCGAACATCGCGCGGTCGAACGCGATCGGCACGAAGTAGTCTTCGTACGAGCGGTTCCACAGGGCGGTGAGTTCGTCGGTGCCGAAGTTCGCGGCGGGAACGATGTCGAAGTTCATGGCGTGCCGAAGATCAGTTGCGCGGCGCGTCCAGCGACGCGAGGCAGTTCACGATGGCGTCGGCCGCCTCGTCGAGCCGGGGGCCGGGCCGCATCATCAGGTCGAAGCGCGCCGAGGCAAAGCTGCAGACGCGCCCGCGCTGGATGGCCGACATGGCCGACCAGCCGGGCCGCGTGGCCATGGCCGAGATTTCGCCGAGGGCCGAGACCATCAGCACGTCGGGGTTGGCGCGCACCACGAACTCGGGGTTCATTCGGGGGAAGGGGCCGAGCGAGCCCGGCACCGCGTTGGCCAGGCCCAGGCGCGCCAGGGTCTCGCCGATGAAGGAGCTTTCGCTCGCCGCCGCCACGCCGCCGTGCACCTCGAAGTACACGCGCCGCCCCTGCCAGTTCAGCGGCACGCGGGCGCGCGCCGCGTTCAGCCGGGCGTCGAGGCTGCGCCAGAAGGCCTCGCCCGCGCCCGGCTTGCCGGTGGCGCGGGCCACGGTTTCCATCACGCGGCGCATGTCGGCATGGGTCTTGGCGTCGAGCGCCAGCACCTTGATGCCCAGGCGCTCCAGTGCCTCGGCGGCGCGGCTGCGCGGGCGCAGCAGCACGAGATCGGGCTTGAGCGCGACGATGCGCTCGATGTTCGCGTCGTCCATGCCGCCCACCTGCGGCAGGCCCTTCACCGCTGCCGGCCAGTTGGCGTGGCGGTCGATGCCCACGAGCCGGTCGCAGGCGTCGAGCGCGCAGACTGTCTCGGTGAGCGAGGGCATCAATGACACGATGCGTTTGGCGGGCGCCTGCAGTTCGAGCACCCGGCCACGGTCGTCTTCCAGGCGGATGGCGCCCGCGTGCGCGGCCGGGCCGAGGCCCAGTGCCACGAAGGCCGCGGCCCGGGCGATGTGGCGGAAGGCGGTGGAAGCAAAGGGGGGGCGCTGGGGCAGGGCGTTGGAAGTCATCGGGGCGGGCGGAGTCAGCCCGCTATTGTCGCGGCGCTTGCATCCGCAGCTGGCGCGCCGCTTCTTCCGCCCGTGCGTCGTCCACTTCGCGCAGCACGTTGCTGAGGTCGACCGGGCCGGTCTCGCGTACGAAGGTGCCTGTGAGTTCGGTCTCGGGCCGCAGCAGGCCGCGCTCGTAGAGCTGCCAGATCTCGTCGCCGTAGTGCGTCCGCAGCAGCGCGGGCGCGTACTGCCCGAAGAAGTTGCGCAGGTTCTCCACGTCGCGCAGCAGCATGCGCTTGGCGTGGTTGTTGCCCGCCGCGTCCACGGCCTGCGGCAGGTCGATGATCACCGGGCCGTCCTCGGCCAGCAGCACGTTGAACTCCGACAGGTCGCCGTGCACGATGCCGGCGCAGAGCATGCGCATCACTTCCTTGAGCAGGCTCGCGTGGTGGCGCAGCGCATCGTCGGGCGAGAAGGCCACGTCGTTCAGGCGCGGGGCGGCATCGCCGTTCGCGTCGGTCACCAGGTCCATCAGCAGCACGCCTTCGAGGAAGTTGTGCGGCGTGGGCACGCGCACGCCGGCCGCGGCCAGGCGGTAGAGCGCATCGACCTCGGCGCTTTGCCAGATGGCCTCGGTCACCTTGCGGCCGAAGCGCGTGCCCTTGGCCATGGCGCGCGCCTCGCGGGTGTTCTTCACGCGCCGGTTCTCGGTGTAGTCGACGGCCTGGCGGAAGCTGCGCTTGTCGGCTTCCTTGTAGATCTTGGCGCAGCGCGTTTCGTCGCCGCAGCGCACGACGTAGACCATGGCTTCCTTGCCGCTCATGAGCTGGCGCACGACGCTGTCGATCAGGCCCTCGTCGACGAGGGATTGCAGTCTGGGGGGTGTCTTCATGCGTGCGCCTCCGGCACAGCCAGGGGGCGGGTCGAGAGGAAGGCCCTCAGGCTTTCCGTGCCGATCTGGTAGGCGCCATCATGCCTGTGCGCGGCAAAGCCCAGCTGGCGGTTGATGGCGAGCATGGGCGCATTGACTTCCGCGTTCTGCGTGACGGCGATCGCCACCTCGGGATGCCGTTCGCGCACGAGCTGCAGCATGATCGCCTTCACGCCCTTGGCCAGTCCCTTGCCGCGCCAGGCGCGGGCCACGCCCGTGAGGCGCTGGAACATGCGGTCGGGGTACAGCTGGTTCCAGCTGGCGTCGCACACGGCGGCCACCTCGTCGTTGGCATCGCGCAGCAGCACGAGAAAGTGCTCGCCGCCGCGCCGGTCGATTTCGGCGTACCAGGCGTGGAAGCCTTCCAGCTCGAAGCGCAGGGGCGCGCGTTCCAGTGCGCTGGTGGGCGCGTCTTCGAGCAGCGCGGACAGCGGCGCCATCAGCGTGGCCAGCCGATCGAAGGGCACGCGGCCTGCGTGGATCTCCAGACGCAGCCCGTGCGTGGGCGCGAGGGCGTCGGCGCGCCAGCGCGCGAGCGCCGCCCAGTCGAGGCTGTCGAAGGCCATGCGGTTCTCGATGCTGCGGTGCTTTTCGGTCGCGCCGATGGCCGCGAGGAACGCCCGGCCTTCCGGCAAGTGGGCCTTGAAGGTCGCGGTGGTGGGGGCGCGAGTCTCCATCAGCGCCAGAAGCCGGTGCAGCAAGGTGCTGGCCACGCCCTGGCGTTGGTGCGATCGCAGCACGCCGCCCCACACGTCGATGAAAGGCGCGAAGGTCGCATAGTCGGGCGAGCCTTCGCGGCGCACGCCCATGTTGAGGCTGCCGACGATGCGCCCCTGTGCGTCCCGCGCGAAGGCGCGGTGCACCACGTGCAGCGGCGTGTGCTGGCGCACGTCCTGCTGGGTGTGGGCGTCGTCGGGCTGCGGCTCGCCCGGAAAGTCTTCGTCGTGGCGCTGGCGCCAGTAGGCCAGGGCCTGCGCCCATTCTTCAGCGGACGCCCGCTGCGGATCGAAAGAAGAAGTCGTGAACTGCCGCGCATCGGCGGCACGGGTTTCAAGCATGGTGAGCCTTGATTCGAAAAGGGAACGGACCGCGCGCGGCACTCGTGTGCCGGCGTGGCGTTGTCTGAATCGGACGGCGTGTCGCGGCAGGACGCCGCGAGGGTCGAACGGGCTGGCTGGTGGTGCCTTCAGCGGCACCTGGAGCGTGGAAAGCGCTTCAGCAGCAGTTCGGATGCGACCCGACGAACCGTACGTGGGAGGGAGAGTGAATAGCAGTGTCTTCCATCGCGCACCTCCAGTCCGGTTTGTTGATCGAGGCGTCGAATGTAGCGAGGTTCGCGCGGTCTGTGAAGTGCAAGGCGCCTGCGGCAGAATCCAAAAACCAACAGGGAGATACCATGAATCCGAAGAAGATCTTCGACGCGGCCGGCGAAGCCGATGTCGACACGGTGCGTGCCTGCATCGCGGCCGGGGCCGACCTGGCCGCCGTGAACAAGCAGGGCTTCACCGCATTGCAATGTGCCGCGGCGGGTACGAACGAAGCCGAGCTCGAACCGATCCTCGCCGTGCTGCAACTGCTGCTCGAGGCCGGCAGCCCGCTCGAATACACCGGCACCGACGGCCGCACCGCGCTGTACCTCGCGGCCGAGTTCTCGCCAACCACGGAGCCGGTGCAACTGCTCATCGACGCAGGCGCGAACCCCGACGTGCGCGACAGCCACGGCAACCACATCACGGAGAACGCGATGGAGGAAGAGGTCGCGCAGCTGCTGTCGCGCATCACCGGCCACGCGCTGCCCGAACCGCCGCCGCCCGAGCCCGACCCGGTGAAGATGAGCGCCGCGCAGTGGCGCGCCGCCGAGGCACGCATCGCCGACGTGTTCGCCGCGCTGACGCAGGCGGGCCTGGTCGCGCTGCAGGACGCGGGCGACACGCAGTCCGACGGCTTCTCCGATTGCTCCGAAGCGTTCCGCGAACGCGGCGGCAAGAAGGCCGGCGTGCACGGCTTCTGCTTCTACACGCGGCAGGACCAGAACCGCGCCAAGCGCACCAGCCAGCTCTCGCTCGCGTTCTGGGGTGCGCCCGAAGGCGGCGATGCCGACATGCAGCGCGTCGGCGAACTGGTGGTCGGCCAGTTCCGCGGCGCGGGCTTCGAAGTGCGCTGGAACGGCGCGTCGTCGATGCGGCCCGAAGTCGATCTGCGCGCGTAAGACTCAACCCAACGCCGTGCGCAGCCGGGTCGCGAGCTGTCGGGCCTGGGTGGGCGAGGCGACGTTGGTGAAGCCCATCAGCAGCCCCTGGCTTTCAACGGCCGTGGTGCCCCGGGCCGACAGCGGCTGGCAGTTCAGGCCGGCTGCCTGCGCACGGCGGGCCAGCACCACGTCGCTGTCGCGGTGCCCTTCGAAGCGCGCGATCAGGTGCATGCCGCCGGCTTGCAGGTCGATGCGCACGCCGTCGCCGAAGGCCTTGTGCAAGGCCTCGACCAGCAGGGCGCGGCGGCGCGCGTAGAGCAGGCGCATCTTCTTCAGGTGGCGCGAGAAATGGCCGTCGCGCATGAAGTCGGCCACTGTGGCCTGCGTGATCTGCGGGCAGCCGTTGGAGGCGATGCGCGCCGCGCCCTCGAAGCGTTCGCGCAGCGATTCGGGCACCACCAGGTAGCCCAGCGCGAGGCCCGGGTAGAGCACCTTCGAGAAGCTGCCCGCGTACAGCACGCGGTCGTGCCCGTCGAGGCTCTTGAGCGCGGGCAGCGGTGCGCCGGCGTAGCGGTACTCGCCGTCGTAGTCGTCCTCGACGATCCAGGCCTTGGCGCGCGAGGCCCAGTCGAGCAGCTGCAGCCGGCGCGCCAGCGACATCGACACGCCCAGCGGCGCCTGGTGCGAGGGCGTGACGACCGCCATGCGCGCCTTCGGCGAGCGGCGCACGCCGCGCGCGACCACCAGGCCCTCGTCGTCCACCGGCACGGGCACCACGCGGTGGCCGGCGCTGTGCAGCACGTCGCGCGTGGGAGCGTAGCCAGGGTCTTCGATCCATACGCGGTCGTCCCGGGCGAGCAGCGTGCGCGCCACCAGCGCCAGCGACGCGCGGTAGCCGCCGGTGACGAAGACCTGCGCCGGCTGGCAGGCCACGCCGCGCGACACCCGCAGGTAGGCCGCGATGGCCTCGCGCAGTGGCGCATGGCCTGCGGGGTCGCCGTAGAACAGGTCGGCCGCGCTCATGGCGCGCGCACGGCGGGCCATCAGCCGCGCCCAGAGCTTGCGCGGAAAGGCGTCGAGTGCCGGGATGCCGAGCTGCAGCGGTGGCGGGGCGGTGGGGCCGGCCAGTGCCGGCGCATCCGCGACGGGGCGTGAACCGGCGCGCACCGGCCGCTGCACCGGCAGCGACGGCGACACCACCGTGCCCGCCTGTCCCTGCGCGCAGAAATAGCCTTCGCCCGCGAGCTGGCTGTAGGCCGCTTCCACCGTGCCGCGCGCCACGCCCAGCTCGCTGGCCAGGCTGCGCGCCGACGCCACGCGGTCGCCGGGGCGAAGCACGCCGTGTTCGATGGCCGTGCGAAAGCGCTCGTAGACCTGGCGATGCAGCGGGGTCGCGGTCGAGCGGTCGATGCCGGGGAGGGCGTTGTCTGGCGGTTCGGTCATGGCCCAGTCATTTTGACGATTCTTGGTTCTTTCGTCTGGTGCATCCCGATCCTAAGCTCGAGCCTTCGAACAGCCAGCAGGAAAGAAGGACACGCAATGGGCGAGAAGGTATTCGTGGCGGGCGCGACCGGTGCCGTGGGCTCGGCGCTGATCCCGCTGCTGGTCGAGGCCGGCCACACGGTCCATGGCGGCACCCGCCGGGCCGAGCGTGCGGCGGCGCTGGAGGCACGCGGCGTCACGCCGGTCGTCGTCGACGTGTTCGACGCGCAGGCCTTGCGCGACGCGCTGGTGCGCATCGCGCCCACGGTCGTCATCCACCAGCTCACCGATCTGCCCCGGGACCTGGACCCGGCGCTGATGGCCGAGGCGGTGGTGCGCAACGCGCGCGTGCGCATCGAGGGCACGCGGCACCTCGTCGCGGCGGCGCTGGCGGCCGGTGCGACGCAGCTGATTGCGCAAAGCATCGCCTGGGCCTACGCACCCGGGCCGACGCCGCACGCCGAGGACGATCCGCTCGACCTCGGGGCCGAAGGCGGTCGCCGCATCAGCATCGACGGCGTGGCGGCGCTGGAGCGCAGCGTGCTGGGTGCCGTCGGCCTCACGGGCACGGTGCTGCGCTATGGGCAGCTGCATGGGCCGGGCACCGCGAATGCGGCACCGAAGGGCGTGAGCCCGGTGCATGTCGAGGCCGCAGCCTGGGCGGCGCTGCTCGCGATGCGGCATGCACGCGGCGGCATCTTTAACATCGCGGAAGAGAGCCTCGAGATCAGCAGCGAGAAGGCAAGGCGCGAACTGGGGTGGCACGCGGCGCTGCGGGTGTCGCAGGAGGTCGTGTCATGAAGGCCGCACGCTGGCATCGCACGCCTTCCATCGGCGCGGGCCTCGCCGGGCTGTCGCTGGTGCTCGCCGCCGGCTGGGCGCTGATGCCGCGCACCGGCCAGCAGGAGGCCGTGCAGTGGTTCGCCGATGTTTGCAGCTCGGTGGCGCGGCCGATGTTCGCGTCCGCGCCGGTGCCTGCGGGCTCGGAGGCCACGGCGCGGCCGGCAACGCAGGTCAAGGTGCTGTCGTGCGAGGCGCTGCCGCATGTGCCCGGCAAGTCGGTGACGACGGTGCTGGTCGACTTTCCGCCGCTGGCCTATTCGCCCGCGCACCGGCACCCGGGCTCGGTGACCGCGATCGTTGTCGAAGGCACCATCCGCTCGCAATTGGGCGGAGGCCCCGTGGGCACCTTCAAGAGCGGCGAGACCTTCTTCGAGCCGCCCAACACGCTGCACATGTTCGCGGAGAACCCCGACCCGGTGAAGCCCGCGAAGCTGATGGCGGTGTTCGTCACCGATACCAACTGCGGACCGTTGTTGCTGCCGCCCTGAAGCTTCTGGTGCTGTGCGCACAGCTTCGAGAGAGCGTCAAACGCACGCGCCTTCGGCCCCGGATCGCGCAAGGCCACCGAGGCCGCGCGGGGCGCGCGCGATTAGAGTCCGGCGATGACCCTGACCTATGCATACCTCGCTGTCGCGATCGTCGTCGAAGTGCTCGCGACCAGCTTCCTCAAGGCCTCGGACAGCTTCACCCAGCTCTGGCCCAGCGTGGCCACGGTGGTGGGCTACGCGGTGTCGTTCTACTTTCTCTCGCTCGCGCTGCGCGTGCTGCCCACCGGCATCGCCTACGCGATCTGGTCGGGCGTGGGCATCGTGCTGATCTCGGTCGTGAGCTGGCTCTGGTTCGGCCAGACGCTCGATGCGCCGGCCATCGTCGGGCTCGGGCTGATCATCGCGGGCGTGGTGGTGGTCAACGTGTTCTCGAAGTCGGTGGGGCACTGAGGCATGGGCACTGTCGAACAGCTGCTGCCCCGGTTGCCCGCCGGCACGACGTGGGCGCCGGCCAGCGAGGGCGAGTCGGGCGATGCGGTGTTTCGCCGCAGCGATGGCGTTGCCTTCGCGAAGGTATCGCTAGGTGCGGGCGCCACGCAGCTCGACGAGGAACGCCGCCGCACCGCATGGCTCGCGCCGTACAACGTAGGCTCCGCGCGCGTGCTCGACTGGCACGCGACGCCCGAGGGCGCCTGCCTGGTCACGGCGGCGGTGCCGGGCGTGCCGGCCAGCGACCTGCCGGCGGCCGAGCTGCTGCGTGCCTGGCCGTCGATGGCGCGGCGCCTGCGCGCACTGCATGAGATTCCGGCGGGCGAGTGCCCGTTTGCGCGCCCGCTGTCGGCGATGTTCGATCGCGCCGCCGATCTCGTCGCGCGCGGCGCGGTGAACCCGGAGTTCCTCGACCCCGACCAGCAGGACGTGCCGCCGCCGCACCTGTTGGCGCGGTTGCACGCCGATCTGCCGCGCCGGGTGGCGCAGGAGGCGCAAGACCTCGTCGTGTGCCACGGCGATGCCTGCCTGCCGAACTTCCTTGTCGATCCGCAGACGCTGCAATGCACCGGCCTCATTGACGTGGGGCGGCTTGGCACGGCGGACCGGTATGTCGACCTGTCGCTGCTGCTGGGCAATGCGCGCGAGAGCTGGCGCGATGCGGCCGACGCGCGCGCCGCGCATGCCTTGCTGTTCGCGCAGTTGGGCATCGACGCGCCCGACGACGGCCGGCTCGATTTCTATCTTCGGCTCGACCCGCTGACCTGGGGCTGATGGCGGCGCCGGCGCGCCGCATTGTTTCCTTTTCGGGAACGCCGTGGTTCTTTTTGCCGCGGGTTTTTACCTAGATCCCGCCGCACAATTCATCTCACGGACCGGCCCCCAAAAGCCGGTCCGGATGAACAGGCCCCGAGCGAGTTGGCCGCCCTTCAAGAAGAGGGACGGTGACCCACCCCAGACCGGTTCAAACCATCCAAGCCAACACTTGTACTACTGAACTGAATTGAAGAAGGAAACCGCCATGAACGCCTCGAAGATCCTCTCCGCCGTTGCTGTTGCCCTGATGGCCGTCGCCGGTGCCGCCCACGCTGAAACCTACGAAGGCGTGCATCGCCTGACCTCGGCCGCCAGCCGCGCCGACGTCGCCGCACAAGCCGTCGTGGCCGCGCACAGCGCCGACCCCTATGCCACCGGCGCCGAGGCAGGCCCCGCCCAGGTGTTCGTGTCGACCGTGAGCCGTGACGCCGTGCGCGCCCAGGCCGTGGTGGCCGCCCGCAGCGAGAACCCCTACAGCGAGGCCGTGACCTCCCGCGTGGCCCCGGTGCTGGCCAGCGGCCTGGACCGCGCCAGCGTGCGCGCCGAGGCCCGTGCCGCCGCTCGCGGCGAGGCACTGCCGCTGTAATCGATCGGTCTGACAGGCAGGCACGCGCACTCGGCCCCACGGGGCGGGTGTCGGCGGGCCAGGGAAAGAAAAACCGGCCTTGCGAAAGCAAGGGCCGGTTTTTTCACGAACGGAGTGGGGCGGTCGTCAGAAGCAGCGTTCTTCGATCGTGCCCACGCGGTCCGGATAGAAGGCCACGTAGTCCTTGATCGGCGCGACCGATTCATAGGGTGACTCGTAGGTCCACACGGCATTCACCGAGCGCTCGCCGCCGGCTGGAATGCTGTAGTAGGCGCACTCGCCCTTGTACGGGCAATAGGTCGCATGCGTGGTGCGCTCCAGCAGCGACATGCGCACGTCCTTGCGCGGAAGGTAATGCACCGTGCCGAAATGCGATTCACGCAAGGTCAGCGCCTCGCGCGAGCTGGCAATGACATGGCCTCCCACCGACACCACCACGCGCAACGGATTCGGCGTGATGGTGATCGCATGGTCGGGGCCCGGAATCTTGACGGTGCGTTCTGGCGTAGCGAACATGGACAAGCTCCTTCGGACGAATCGGCGGATGCGCATCTTGCTGCGTTGTCGCGACGATTTGAAGTCTCCCGCGAATCCACCTGTTCCCGGCGTGGTTAAAGGCGGCCGGGCTCGAAAACCAAAGTTTCAGATTCGCTGTTTTTGCGGTGCACACCGAAGCCCGAGCGGCCCGGCGCGATGTGTTCGCGCAGCGTGAGCGCCGGAATTTCGTAGTCGCCGCCGTTCTGCGGGCGGAACGCAATCGGGTCGGTGCTCCACAGCGTGTCCAGCCGCTCGCCCAGCTCGCCGGTGATGCGTGCATAGGCTGCGGCATCGACCTTGCCCGTGCGGTGCACCACGAAGGGCGGCAGCACGTCGAAGCCGGGGTAGTAGAGGATGCCGTGGTGAATGGGAAACAGCAGGTCGTCCATCGGCCCGTTGATGCCGCGCGGGGCGTAGTGCGAGGCCCAGCCGCCGGTCGTCACGACCAGCATCGCGCGCTTGCCGGCCAGCGTGCCTTCGCCGAAACGGTCGCCCCAGTGTGTATCGGAATGTTCGCCCACGCCGTAGGCAAAGCCGTAGGCGTAGATGCGCTCGATCCAGCCCTTAAGGATGGCGGGCATCGAGTACCACCACAGCGGGAACTGCAGGATCACCGCGTCGGCCCACAGCAGCTTCTCCTGCTCGGCGGCGATGTCGGCGGTCTGCGTGCCGCCCTCGAAGGCGCGCAGCGAGTCGAGCACGGGGTCGAAGGGCGCGGCGGTGTCGCGCGCGGGAAAGTCGTCGGCGTCGAGCGCGGGCTTCCAGCGCATCGCGTACAGGTCGGACACGCGCACGGAATGGCCCGCGCTCGTGAGGCGTTCGACCATGAAGCGATGGAGCGAGCCGTTCAGCGAGGAGGCGGCTTCGGGATGGGCAAGGACCAGCAGGATGTTCACGGTGTCAAAGGGTTCGAGTGAAGATGCCCTCAGGTTAGGTATTGCCAAGCTATATTGGAAATGAATAGTTTGAATGCCAGGTATCGCCATGAACAATTTCAGCCGACTCGACCTCAACCTGCTGGTCACGCTCGACACCTTGCTGGCCGAGCGCAACGTGACCCGCGCGGCCGAGCGCCTGAACCTTTCGCAGCCCTCGGTGAGCGTGCAGCTGGCCAAGCTGCGCGAGCTCTTCGACGACCCGCTGCTCGTGCCCGCGCAGCGCGGCATGCGGCCCACCGCGCGTGCCGACGAACTGCGCGAGCCGCTGCGCGAAGCGCTCGCATCGCTGGGCCGCGCGGTGGCGCCCAGCCAGCCCTTCGACCCGGCCAAGGCGACCACCACCTGGCGCGTGGCCGCGGCCGACTACGCCGAGTCGGCCATCCTGCTGCCTGCGCTGGCCGGCCTGCGCACGGCCGCGCCGAACACCCGGCTGGCCGTGGTCGAGGCCGTGCCGACCCGCATGGCGCGCCAGCTCGAGCAGGCGGAGATCGACTTGTTCTTCCACACCAGCGTGGGCGCGCCGCCCGGTCTGCACCGGCGCGTGCTGTTCCACGAGCGCTACGTGCTGGCCGGACGGGCAGGGCACCCGCGCCTGAAGCGCCGCCCCACGCTCGCGCAGTTCTGCGCGCTGGAGCATGTGGTGGTGTCGCTCAGCGGCGGCGGCTTTGCCGGCCCCACCGACGAGGCGCTGGCGGCGCAGGGCCTCACGCGGCGCGTGGCGCTGTCGGTGCCGCACTTCCTTTTCATGATGTCCGTGCTCGCCAGCACCGACATGGTGGCCATGCTGCCCGAGCGCCTGGCGCGCGGCGCGCCGGGGCTGCGCGTGGTGGAGGCTCCGCTGGAGGTGCCGGGCTACGAGATGGCGATGCTGTGGCACGAGCGGCGGCATCGCGACCCGGGGCATCGGTGGCTGCGCGAGCAGATCGCTCGCAGCTTGTAGCGCCGGCTGGCGAGCCCGCCGGCCCCTTCGCCGGCATCGGCTTTCTGCCATGACGGCGCAGAGCTTGCCGCTGCGGGCGTACAGTCGAAGCGTGGGCCTGTCGGGGCTCTCTCTGCACGAATGGAGGTCGAAGATGGCCCAGCACGCAATTACCGCGGTTCACTTCAAGGACGGAAAGGTGGACCTCGTCGCCATTCACCCGGTCGTGGAGAAGGAGTTCGGTTCGACGGAATTTGCCCTTGGCACGGCGCAGCGCGTCAGCGTCGGCGAATGCGTCAAGCTCCTTGCGGCCGGCGAGGAGGTGTGCCTGGCCCGGCGCACTGAAAACCACGGCTGGGAAGTCATTTGCGACGCCCGGCTCTTGCCGGGCGGGACCGCTTTCGCCGGCGTCGACATCCTGGACCGTCCCACCGATGCCTTGCTGCAGCTTCCTGCGTGGGACTAGGTCACCGGGCGCCCGCGCTGGATGCAGCTGTGAAGGGCCGCCAACAAGTCGCCGACGATCGGTTCAGCCGGAGACGCTCTTTGTGTGACGGAAGAAGTTCTCGGGGTCGTACCTGCGCTTGAGTGCCGCGAGTTTGTCCAGGTTGGCCCGGCCGTACGCGGCTTCGATGCGGTCCTGGCCCTCTTCCTCCGTCAGGAAGTTGATGTAGGCCCCGCCTGTCGAGCAGGCGCGCGTCGCCTCGAAGCAGTCCCGCGCCCACTGGATGTGGATGTGGTCGTCGCCCGGCTTCTCCCAGGAGCCCGCGATGTTCAGCACATAGGCCGCGTCCCGGTTGCCCGCCGGCGAATGCCCGGCAGGCAGCTCGCCCAGCGCACCCTGTATCTGGAACAGGAGGATGGCCGAATGGGGCGACTGAATCCGGCCCGCATGCGTCACGGCGAGGTCGATGGTCCGCTGATCGATGCCTGGCAGGTAGTGCGACTTCCAGTAGTAGCGCCGTCCCTTGGGCTGCGTGGCGTCGAGCAGGCTCTGCATCTGCGTGTAGGGCCGGCGCGTCACGATGTCGGCCACCGGCCGGCCAAGCGCGCGCAGCGGTGCGATCAATGCCTCTCCCTCTTCGACCTTGCCGGTGTAGCAGACGAAGATGGCCACGATCGGCTTGCCGTGCACCTCCTTCGGGAGCCAGGGGGCCGGCGGCGCGATCCGCAGAACGGCCACGCTGGTCAGTTCGCGCGGGGCCTCTGCGCTGAACGCACGGTAGGCGTCGAGAACCTGCCGGGCGTCGTTGCCGCTCCATGCGATCGCACCGCCCAGGATCTCGGGGCCGACGGGAAAGAGGCGGTACTCGAAGGAGGTGACGATGCCGAAGTTGCCGCTGCCGCCACGCAGCGCCCAGAACAGGTCCTCGTTTTCGTCCGCAGACGCACGCAGGACCTCGCCGCCGGCCGTCACGACCTCCATCGAGACCACGTTGTCGCAGGTCCAGCCGTGGCGACGCGTGAGGTAGCCGAATCCGCCGCCGACGGTGAGGCCTGCAATCCCGGTGGCAGACACAAAACCGAGCACGGCGGCGAGCCCGTGCAGCTGTGTCTCGCGGTCGACGTCGCCCAGCGTGCAGCCCGCTTGTGCGCGCGCCGTGCGGCGCGCTGGATCGACCCAGACACCTCTGAGCAGCGACATGTCGATCATGAGGCCGCCCTCGCAGACCGCGAGCCCTGCGATGTTGTGGCCGCCGCCGCGCACGGAACTCAGAAGCCCGTGCTGGCGCGCGAACCGGACGGCCTGCACGACATCGACCGTGCCGGTGCAGCGCGCCACCAGGCCCGGGCGGCGATCGATCATCGCGTTCCAGACCTTGCGTGACTCCTCGTAGGCCGGGTCCTCCGCGGTCAGCACCTGGCCTTTGAACGTGGCCTTGAACGACTGAAGGATCTCCGGCGAAAGGTCCATGGTCCCGCCGTCCATGCGTGTGAGTTGGATCGTCATGAGTCGTCTCCGAAATGAGTGGGGAAGTCGGGGGCAGCTTGCGCGTGACCAGGCGAGCGAACAAGTCCAGAATCTGAAGCGTTGCCGCTCTGGAGACGAGGCGATGGAAAACACCTACGGTCAGTTCTGCACCGTCGCCAGGGGGGCCGAGGTGTTGTGCGAGCGATGGACGCCGCTGGTCGTGCGCGAGTTGCTGTGTGGCAGCAAGCGCTTCAACGACCTGCATCGCGGCGTCCCGCGAATGTCCACCAGCCTGCTGGCGCAGCGGCTTCATCGCCTCGAGGAATTCGGTGTCGTGCGCCGCAACACCGTCGGCAAGGTGTGGGAATACAGCCTTACCGAGGCCGGCGAGGAACTTCGACCCATCGTCATGGCGCTGGGCCATTGGGGTGCGCAGTGGATCGGCAGCCGCCTGCGCGACGATGAACTGGATGCGGGCCTGCTCATGTGGGACATGCGCCGGTTCGCGTGCATTCAGGAGTTCCCGCCTAGGCCCGTGATCATCCACTTCCAGCTGCGCGACGCACGGACGCGCGAGCGCACGTGGTGGCTCGTGGTGGAGGACGGCGTGGCCGATCTGTGCCGCGACGACCCGGGGCGCGAGCTGACGCTCGTGGTCGATGCCTCCGTGCGCGCCTTGACCGAAGTGTGGACGGGCGATCGCACGCCTGCGCAGGCGCTTCAGTCGCGCGAGATCCGTGTCGATGGGGCGAGGTGCGACGCGCAAGACCTGTGGCGGTGGCTGGGCACCAGCGTGTTCGCCTCGACGCGGCGCGCCGCGGGACGGAAGTTGCCGGACGGCCAATCTCTGGCGCCGTAGCTGCTCAGGGCGAGCCAGCTATGCCGGTGCAAGGTCCTCGTGGATGCAAAGGAAGTTGCCTTCCGTGTCCTTGAACCACGCCGCTTTTTCCGAACCGAGGACGCAGACATGGTCGACCGTCTTCAGGTCGGGAAAGTCGTAGTCCTCGAACACCACGCCGGCGCGCTTGAGCTTGTCGATGCTGGCGGCGATGTCCGGCACCTGGAAGCTGATCGCCGTGTGGTCGGCCTTGGTCCCCTCGGGTTTGGGGAACAGCGCCAGCGTGCTGCCGCCCACCGTGTAGACGAACTTGCCGTCGGGCCGCAAGCCACCCGCCTTCAAGCCCAGGCAGCCTTCGTAGAAAGCACGCGCGCGGTCCATGTCCTTCACCGGAAGCATGGTCGTGACAGACGAGTTGGACAGCATGGTGGGTCCTTTCGCACAGTTCGGCGCAGCGGGTGCCGCTTGGCGGCATGGCCTTGGCTGGCCGGGCGAAGGTCAGCTTACGCCTGCGAGTGGCGCGATGCCAGTGCGGTGGGTAACCTGTTTGGTGATGCGTGATCCTTTCATGAGGTCGCCTTCGGCCGGGGGCGGGCATGGCTAACATCGGCCGACAGCAGATCAAGGAGGACGCAGGATGACGGTGGTGGCAGAGACTTTGCGGATGTCGACACTGCAGCGACTCGGGGCGTCCGCGCCCTTGGTGCAGTTGGCGATGGGCGAGTGCCTCCATGAAGTGTTCCGCACGGTCTGCCTGGGGCCGCCGTTCCTTGCGGACCACGGCGCCCGCGCACCCGACGGGCCGCCATGGGTTCCGTTGTGGGATCGCAGCAGCCGGGTGACGGGTCTGCGCGCTCACCCGGACGGCCTGGAGTTCGTCGAGTTCAGCGTGGAAGACCCTCGCGCGTTCGAGCGGATCGCGTTGACCGAGCAAGGCTTCTGGGTGACCCGGTTCGACGTGCTGTATGAAAACGATGTGCCCGAGAGCGTCCTGCACGAGGCCGCACGGCGGGTCGGGTTCCGGTATCTGGATCAGCACCTGGCTGCGAGGGAAGAGGCCGAGGAGCGACTGAGCACCTTCAGCGATCACCGCCTGTGGCTGCAAGGCCTCGTGGCGGACATCGATCGACAGGCCAGCGAGGCCTGACCGCAGTGTTCACACGAAACCCATCCTTTCATTGGTGCATCGTCCTCGCATCAGCTCTCATGCTCCACATGCCCGCGCATCCGGCCGAGGTCGAACCCGCTCGCGACACGACGTCCGCGCAAGCGCAGATTCCGTTCTTCGATGCCGTGGAGCGCGGTCGCCTCCGCGAGGTCGAGGCATTTCTTGCGCAGGGCTTTGGTGCCAACGATGTGCAGGGCCACGGTTTCAATGTGGGCGACTCGCCGTTGATGAAGGCCGCGCAGCAAGGCAATGCGCAGATGGTGAAGTTCCTGCTGCGTCGCCATGCCGATGTGAACTACCGCAACGCCAACGACGGCGAGACGGCGCTGCTGCGCGCAGCCAAGTTCGCGGGCTCCGGCGGCATCAGCGACACGCACGCCATCGACTTCCGCCAGACCCTGGCGCTGCTGCTGAAGGCGGGCGCAAACCCCGACACGCCCGATCGCAACGGCGGCCTTCCGTTGTTCTTCGGGCCCACGACCTGGGTCATCCAGGCGCTGCTGGCCGCCGGCGCCGACCCCAACGCCGCGAGCTCGCGCCCGCCGTTGATCGAGCATGCGCACGACCCCGCGCGCGTGCGGCTGCTGCTGGCCGCCGGCGCGCGGCCGGATGTGCGCGATGCGCAGGGCGTGTCGGCCCTAGCGGTGGCGGCGGAGAAGGGCAGCCTGGCAAGCGTCCGGCAGCTCCTGGCGGTCATGTCGCCGGACGCGGTGCGGGGCGCCGATGCCGATGGGCACAACGTGCTCGATGCGGCGGCCAGGGGTGGCGATGCGAGGATCGTTCGCCTGCTGCTGGCGCAGGGCCTGCCGGCGACCGAGCGCGCCGTGCGTGCAGCGGCGACGCAGGGGCATCTGCAGGCCGCCCGCCTGCTGCACCGGGCCATGGACCCGCCGCAGTGGCCGTCCCTCGAAGCAGGGGCGCCGGCCGAGGCGCGGGTCTATCTGCTGATCCTGCAGCAGAAGCCGCAAGAAGCGTTGGCCGCCTACCGCGCCCTCGAAACCGTCGCCTGCGGACGCATGACGCCGTTGGCGTCGGCGGTCGATGCCGGCAACGTGGAGGCCGTGCGCGCCTTGCTGGCCCTGGGCGTCGACGTGAACCACCAGACCCCCGCGCCGCTGCGCAGCGAGCTGGTGCCGCAGCCGCACACCTCGTCGGGGCTGCCTCGCCTTGTCCATGTGCTGCCGCCTCCTTGCAACGACGCTTCGCTCGCGCCGCAGGCGGCTTCGCCGACGTTGCTGCAGGCCGCGTTGCCTGTCGGCCGGTTGCCGTTCGCACCCGCGCCCGGCACTGAAAGCGCCTTGCCGCCGGCAGGGTTCTGGACGGACAACGCTCTGATGCGCGCGTTGGCGCGCGACCACCTCGAGATCGCGCGGCTGCTGGTGGCTGCAGGTGCCGATCCGGCGCTGCGAAGCCACTACCCGCCGCATGCATCGGCGCAGGCATGGCTGCAGGCGCACCCGCCATCGCATGGCGTGTCGCTGGCCGCATGGAAGAAATTGCTGAAGCTGAGTCGGCCCTGAGATGCAAACCCTGTCGCTCGATATCCGAGGTTGGCTTTGGTAGATTCCGCCACTCCGATCTCCACTGACAGGAGCGCTTCATGAGTACACAAAAAGAATTGCATCGCGGCCGCCTGATCGACCACATCGGACTGGTCGTTCGCGATCTGGCGGCCAGCAAGGCCTTCTACAGCGCCGTCTTCGAGGCGCTGAAGATCCCGATGGGCGGCTCGGACGCGCGCAACTTCTGGGCCGACGAGCTGTTCGTCTCCGCGCCTGGCAGCGAGGAAGTGCAGGGCGAACTGACCGGGCGCCACCACATCGCATTCCAGGCGCAGGACCGGGCCATGGTGGACGCCTTCTACCAGGCCGCATTGGCGCACGGAGGCCGGGACAACGGCCCGCCAGGTGAACGCGCCTACCACCCCGGGTACTACGCGGCGTTCGTGCTGGACCCGGACGGCAATAACATCGAGGCCGTGTTTCATGGCGAGGCCGATCGCAGTGCGGCTTCGGTGCGGATCAGGTTCTGATGCCTGTTGGCATGGGTGTCCTGAAATCATCGTCAGCCGCGGTGGCACAGCCGTCTTTCCGTTTTCGATGCCTGGCCAGCCTGTGCGCCTTGTTCATGCTGTCGGGTTGCGGAGACGAACCCGGTACGAAGCCAAAGGCCGACGGCACGAAGGCCGCGAAAACCGCGACCCATCTGCACGACCGGCACTCGGCCTATGCGGGCAGTTCCAGCGACTGGAGTGCCTTCATGGACTGCTGGCGCGAAGCTTCGTTCGAGTTGAATTCGACGAAGCCAGAGGCCGCGAAAAGCGGGGGCCATCTGACAGTGCTGGGGAAGCAAGCGCCTGGCGGTCCACCGGCTCCCACCGAGGCCGAACTGAGGGTCGGCCTCGCCCGGCTTGAGGCCCGGCTGAAGACAGAGCTCCCCAAGTCGTACAAGGATTTCTGGGTCGCCTACAAGTCGCAGGCGCTCGCACCCTCAGCATTCAGCCCGCAGAACCGGTCCCGATTCGTGGGAATGCTGGAGCTGGACGACGTGGGCCTGTTCAAGGACCTGGAGCCCGACTACTGGGCGATCAAGCAGACCGTGCCCATTCATTCGGATGACTCCGAATACTTCGTCTATGGCGTCGCCCAGGATTCGGTGTCCGGACGCACGAGCGACCATGCCCGCGCGATCCTCATCGGAAAGTATGACGATGACAGCACGGCGTTGATCTTGCTGCACCCACACGTGAGAACGAGCGACGGCGAAATGCAAGCTTCGCTGAACCAGCACGCGGGCGAGTTTCGCGCACCGTCGTTTGCCGAGTTGATGCGGCAGCTGAGCATCCTGGAAACTGTGGATATGGCGCACGTGCCGCCTTATCCGCAGAAGACGCTGGCAGGTCGTTGTGCCGAAAGGCTGCCCATGACGAATGTTTGGTGGGAGTGACCCCAGAAGCGAGAGACGCGTTGCGCGTCAGCCTTGCGTCCCTCTCATGCTTTGAAATCGATACCCAAAAAGGGCCACGCCACCCGCGCGCCCCTTCCCCACAACTCACAGCTTCGGCGTGTACTTCACCGTGAACAGCACGTTGCGCGGATCGCCGTAGTTGTTGTTCCCGTTGGCCTCGCTGTAGGCCGGGATGTAGTAGCGCTTGTCGAAGACGTTGTTGATGTTGACGGCCAGCGCCACCTCCGGCGTCAGCTGGTAGGCCAGGCGCGCGCTCCACACGGCGAAGCCGGGCACCTTGTACGTGCGGTCGTAGCCCAGCGTGTGGCTCTGGACGCTGAAGCCGCCGCCCACGCTGAGCCGGCTCCAGTCGCCGGGCAGCTGGTAGTTGGTCCACACGCGCAGCATGTGCTTGGGCGTCCACTGGCTGAAGATCTTGCCCTTGTTGTCCGGGTCTTCGAGGAATCGGGTGGTGTTGTAGGTGTAGCCCGCCGTGAGCTGCAGCCGCGGCGCGACCTCGCCGCTGATCTCGGCCTCGAAGCCCTGGCTGCGCACCTTGCCCGACGACTTGGAGCAGTACCAGCCATCGCAGGCAAAGCCGCCGTCGCGGTCGGTCACGGCGCGGTTGGTGTGGTTGTAGCGGAACACGGCCAGCGAGGTGTTCAGGCGGCCGTCCATCAGCTCGCCCTTCAGGCCCACCTCGTAATTGCTGCCGATGATGGGCTTGAGCCCGTCGCCCGAAACGGTGCGCTCGGTCTGCGGCTCGAACACGTCGGTGTAGCTCGCGTAGGCCGACCATTGTTTGTTGAGCGCGAACACGAGGCCGACGTACGGCGTCACTTCGCCCGACGTGCTGACGGTGCTCGTGAAGCCCGCGGACTGGCTCGAATAGAGGTAGTCGTACCAGCTCAGGCGCGCGCCGACGATGGCCGTGAGCGGCTCGGCCAACTGGGCCCGCCAGCTGCCGTAGATGCCCTTTTGCCGCACGTCGTAGTGCGTGTGGCTCTTCCCGCCGCCCGCCGCCATGATGGTGTCGTAGTTCTGCGCCGGGCGGTTGTGGTCGATGGCGAAGATGTTGCCGCCGCCGCTGAACCGGCGCGCGTACCGGTCGGTCGACTCGAACTTCGAGTAGTTGGCGCCGATGGTCAGGTCGTGCTGCATCGACAGTGCGTCGAAGCGCCCGCGCAGGTAGACGTCGAAGCCGAGCTTGCGCGAATCGAAGCGGGTGTCCCAGTCGGCGAAGTTCAGCCCGCTGCCGTCGGCCGCGACGTCGCCGTGCATGCGCTGGTGCTGCGCGCTGTTCTTCTCGTTCATGCCGAGCGCGGAGAACTTCAGCTTCCACTTGTCGTTGAAGCGGTGCTCGGCGTCGACATACACCGTGGTCTGCTCGACGTCGCTGTGGTTCCACAGGGCGCCCGTGAACACGGAGCGCGGCAGGCCGATGTCGGTGCCGTCCGGGTAGCGCGGAAAACCGCGCAGCATCGGACGCCCCTTGCCGTGCGAGTGGCTCACGCCGAAGCCGACGGTGGTGTCGGGCGAGATGTCGTAGTCGATGGCGCCGTAAAGCGAGCGCGTCTTGCGCCACACGTAGTCGGTGAACGAGTGGCTGCGGTCTTCGTCGACCACCACGCGGCCGCGCAGCGTGCCTTCGGCATTGAGCGGACCGCCGGCGTCGAGTTGCGCGCCGTAGTGGTCCCACGAGCCCGCCTTGCCGGTGAGCGTGAGCGTCTTCTCGGGCTGGCCGCGCTTGCGCACGAGGTTGATTGCGCCGCCCGGGCTGCCGGTGCCTTGCAGCAGGCCCGAGGCGCCGCGCAGCACCTCCACGCGGTCGAAGAACACCGTGTCTTCGGTGGCCCAGTTGCCCAGCGAGTACATGTTGCGCGGCACGGGCACGCCGTCGTACTGCCAGGCGTCGATCTGGAAGCCGCGCGACGTGAGGACCATGCCCGGCCCTACGCCCTTGACGCCCACCACGCCCGTGACGTTGTTGACCGCGTCGCGCAGGTCGACGAGGCCCTGGTCATCCATGCGCTGGCGCGTGATCACGCTGACCGACTGGGGAATGTCCTTGAGCGCCTGCTCGCCCTTGCCGAGCGTCAGCGCGCGCGCCGTGTACGAGCGCGTGCCTTCGGTGGTGGCGCTGCGTTCGGCCTCGGCCGTGACGGTGACCGGTGCCAGGGTGGTGCTGCCGTCGGCGCCGGTGTCTGCAGGGCCGCCGATGCTCGAGCGGCGCAGCGCATACGAGCCGCCCGCGCCGCCCGCCGCCTCGAGGCCCGAGCCGGCCAGCAGCCGCGCGAAGCCTTCGCCCACGGCGTGCTGGCCCTGCAGGCCGGGCGAGCGCTTGCCCTGCGCGAGGGCCGGCGGGATCGTGATGCTCACGCCGGCAGAGGCGGCGAAGTTCGACAGCGCCTCGTCGAGCGGGCCGGGTGCGATGTTGTAGGCCTTGCGTGCTTCGGTCTGCACGGCTGCTGCGCTGGGCGTTCCCGGCGTCTGCGCGGCGACCGTCCCGGCGGCGGCGCACGCCATGGCGAACAACGCGCCATGCACGGCGAGCGACAGTGCACGCAACGAGACGGCGTCGGAATCAAGGGGGGACGGTCGGCGACGGGCCATGGATTTCTCTCTCTCCTGCAAGGGTGTGAAGTTGCTGTTCCTCAAGGCTTCACACGCGAGGAAAGAAAAGGGGACAGGCCGCGACAGAAAAAATCGCAACGGCCGAAACCGCCGGCAACACCCGATGCCTCAACCGCCCGGCGCGACCACCGTGACCCAATAGCGCGTGCGAAAGAGCACGTCCACCGGCAAGGCCTGCGGCAGGCTGTCGAGCACCGGGCCGGTGTCGCGCAACTGGAAGACGCCCGACACGCGCAGGTCGGCCACGGCAGGATCGCAGCGCAGCACGCCCGGCCGGTAGCGGCCCAGCTCGGCGAGGAAGTCGTGCAGCCGCATGTTCCTGGCGCGCAGGACACCGCGCGACCAGTCGTCGGCATCAGGCGCTGCCGCCGTGATCTCGCCGATGGCAGCCGAAGAAAACATGGCCTGCTCGCCGGCACGCACCACCGCCGCCAGGCTGCGCGCGTGGTCAGGGCGAACTTCGACCGCGCCGTCGAGCACCGTCAGATGGGTGCGATCGCCTTCATGCTGCCGGACCACGAAGCGCGTGCCCAGCGCACGCAGGCGCCCCTGCGCGGTCTCGACGATGAAAGGGCGGTAGGCGGGATCGGAAGAGGGCACGGCATCGGGTGCCGTGTCGATGAGTATTTCGCCCGCATGCAGCCGCACGAGGCGCTGCGTCGCGCCATAGGCCACGTCGATGGCCGTCGCGGTGTTGAGCTGCACGCGCGTGCCTTCGGCCAGTCGCAGTTCGCGGCGTTCGCCCGTGGCGGTGCGGTGGTCGGCCAGCCATTCGCGCGCCGGTGAGGCGCGCCAGGCCAGCCAACCGGCGGGCGCCGCGGTCAGCAGCACGGCGAGTGCCTTGGCAGCTGTGCGGCGGTCGCTTCGCACCGCTCGGCCCAGCACCGGCATCGACAGCGCGCCCGGCAGCCTGCCGAACTTGCCGCTGATTTGCTCGGCGCGCTGCCAGGCCGCTTCGTGCGCGGGGTCGGCCGCCCGCCAGCGTGTCCATTGCGTGCGATCGGCCGCCGTGGCCTCGCCCGACTGCAGCAGGACGAACCATTGTGCCGCCTGCAGAGCGACGGCCTTGTCGACCCCGACCGCCATCGTGCGTTGCACCATCACGCGACCAGCAGAATGCAGCGGGCCATGGCCTCGGCCATGTAGCGCTTGACGGTGCGCTCGCTCACGCCCAGCTTCGCGGCGATCTCCGCATAGCCCAGTCCTTCGAGCTGCGCCATCAGGAAGGCCTGGCGCACCGGCGGTGCCAGGCCGTCGAGCATGGCGTCGATCTCCTGCAGGGTTTCGAGAATGATCGCCTGCTGCTCGGGCGAGGGCGCCAGCGGTTCGGGCAACGCGCTCAAGGCCTCGAGGTAGGCCTGCTCCAGCGAACGCCGGCGGTACAGGTTGGCAAGCAGCCGCTTGGCAACGACCGTCAGGTAGGCGCGCGGCTCCCGCAATTGCCAGTCGCACTGCTTCTCGGGCGTGTGGTCTGGCGCGGTGAGGATGCGCAGGAAGGTGTCCTGTGCGAGGTCTGCCGCATCGAAGGCATTGCCGAGCTTCCTGCGCAACCAGCCCTGCAACCAACCGTGGTGCTCGCTATAGAGGGCGTGGATGTGCGGGTGCAGAGCGGGATCGGCGGCCATGGCGGACGTAGTGCGGTGGCCAGGCCATCCAAATAAGAATTATTCTCATTGTATGACGACTGTGCACCAATGGCTACGTTCGGGGCTGCTGCACCAGTTGAAGCTCGTTGCCGGCGGGGTCGCGCAACGTGGCGAGGATGCCGCCCCAGGATTGCGCCTCGGGGAGGCCGCTGAAGGCGACGCCGAGCGACGAGAGTTCTGTGTACTTCGACTGGATGTTTTCCACGTCGAAAGACAGGCCTGTGAAGCGGCCCACCAAGGCCAGGTCTTCTGGCGGGGCATCTGCTTCGACAGTTTCGACCACCAGGCTCATGGGTCCTGCGTCGAACACGCAAAAGCCCTGTTCGCGTCCGTCGGCCTTCAGGGGCAGGCCGAGGATCTCTTCATAGAAGCGGGAGGCGAGGGCGAGGTCCTGGACGAAGATGCGGGCGGTGTGAAGCTGCATGGTGTCTCCTGGGTGAGGGGGCTGGGCGGGGCCCTTCAGTGAAGAGCGCCCGCAAGGCGCTCGAAGTAGCGCTGATAGACATTCGCGTAGTTGTTGCCGACCTGGCAGCAAGTGATGTCTCCGTAGCTCACCACGGAAGGGATACCTGCCCAGTTGCCGGCCCCCGTGAAATGCTCGATTTGCAGCGAATCGCCTTCGGTCTGAACAACTCGCCCGATCAAGAACTCGTTGATTTCGCCGGCCTCGCATTCCACGATCATCAGCGCGTGACGCAAGGTCAGCTGCGCAATCAACGTGCGCCAACTGCGCACGTCAAACTCGAAGCCAAAGGGAACCTGCTGCCCCAAGCCTTCTTCGAAGATCAGCTGCTTCTGAAGGCTGTGAGTGGCCGTCAATTCCACCTGTGTGATGTCTTCAGTTCGAAGCGCCATCAAGCCGTCCAAGCGGAAGTCGTAGACGTACTGAATCAGGACCAGTTCTGACGAGACCGCCAGCACGAAGCCTTGGATCTGCGAATCGTCGATGCCCGTCCGATAGATCGAGACGAGATCACGGTCCTCCAAGTGCTGTTCGAGCTGCTGCTTCTGGGGTGTCATCGAGGAGCGGTAGGGCCCGTGCTACTTCTTCGCAAGAAACGCCGCAACCAACGCATTCGCATGCCCATGACCCATCTGGTGCTGGGTCTTGAGCTGGCTCACGAGCTCCATGTGCTTCAGCGGGCCCGCCGCCTGAAGAATGTCCATCCAATGCGCGATCGGCTGGCCGTAGGTCTTCTCGATGGAGGGGAAGTACGAGGCGGGTCCTTTTACCTTGGCGGTCTCGGTCATGGGCGGTTCTTTCGCGGGTGGAGTGTGAGATTCGTGCAAGCGTGGGAGGGCATTCTTACAGCTGCCAGCTCCTGTTGCTGGCATTGGGCTGGATCAGGTCCCACATGTTCCCGCACAGGTCCTTGAAGACGGCCACGACCCCGTGTGGCTGCCCCTCCGGCGGGCGAACGAACTCGACGCCTGCGGCCTTGTACTTTTCGTAGTCGCGCCAGAAGTCGTCCGTGTACAGGAACAGGAACACGCGGCCGCCGGCCTGGTCGCCGATGGCGCGTTGCTGTTCTGGCGCCGATGCTTGCGCCAGGAGAAGGCAGGCCCCTTGTCCGCCCTGCGGCTTGACCACGACCCATCGCTTTCCTTGCGCAGGCACGGGCGTGTCTTCGACGAGTTCGAAGCCCAGTGTGCCGACGAAGAATTCGAGCGCCTTGTCGTAGTCGGGGACCACGAGGGAGACGAGGCCGAGTGATTGGTGCATGGGGTGCGATCGCAAAAATCAGCGATGGTAAATCGCTGAGCCGCCGCGCGCGATGCCCGACCTCGCATGGTGGATCAGGATCGAAACCTAGTTGGCAGACGCGGTGGCCGCATTCGCTGCCGAAAAACAGGAGATGCCGAATTCGACGCCTACCTTGATATTCGTGCGCATCTCTGCCTGCGGGAATCGACCCGTTCGCATCACCCATCCCCTGAGCAAGAGGTCATCGACGCCGATATAGATATCGATTCGACGAAAGCCCCGGTGTATGGCGGCCACCCGATGACACCTCACACCATCGACGCATGCAAATTTGCGAAAGCGCGGCCGGGCGAGGGTCGAAAACAGGTCATCACCTTCTTCGCGGAACAGGAGAGACCAGATCGTGAAGGCCGATCCCCTGGATACGCCGGTCGCGCCCGCAACAGCCATGAGGAGCGATTCCTCTTGCGCCAGTTCCGCGGGCGAGCTGTAGTCCTGGCTCCAGTAGTACGGCTTCCCCGCATCCAAGCCAACTTGAGAGCGTGAGATCAAGTGCCGTTTCGGCCTGTAGGGATGCGGGCTGCTGAAGCGAAATTTGAAGTCTGCAGGGCGCCGAAAAGCTGTCTCGAATGACATCGGCGAAGACTTCGGCCGATCCAGCTCTTGGACGAAGCCCGAATCGGCATAGGAGTCCATGGCGCGGTATCGCGAAGCCACTTCTTCGAGAAGGTCTCGGGCGCTGGAGAAGCTTGTCATTGGGGAGCGTCGTTCGCGGGTCAAGTTACAAAGGCGCCTGGGGAGAGTGCCGGACGCCAGTGGACGTTGTCCGCATACTTTCGACAGTGCTTGAAGCAGAGAAAGATTTCTACGACGGCGCGGGCCTGAAACCATTCATCGGCCATCAGCCTCAGTTCCCCAGCGCCGAAGGAGAGCACGGTGCCGTCGGGAAATATCGGGTTTGGTTTGTCATGGAACGCACGCACCATGGTCGAGGATGAAGCGTCGAAGCGTTCAACCATGCAGGTGACGCCGCCGCCAGCCACTTGAAGATAGTTGCCCTGATCGTCGGTCAGCGAAGCATACGAATGCCGACCGTAGCTGCGAAGCGCGAGCAGCCTGCTTTCCAAAACACGGTCGGAAGGTGCAGTCAAAGAGGCGAAGTTTTGACCTTCAAATTTCATGGTTCAGCCCTTGGCCCATTCGGCAACTTACCGCTCGCAGCGATTTGTTCCGCTACGTAGTCGAGGCGCACGAAGCCTTCGCGCTCCTGAAAAGAAACGGTTTCTGCATGCATCAGCTCACCATAGGTCTGCATGAGAGTGCACGCTTCGATGAATCGCGACGCACTCAAGTAGGCTTGAATGGCGGTCCGGTAGATGGCGTAGTCCCCGTTTGTCTTCGCGCCTCCGTAAGACAATTTGAGGTCGGCGCGGGCTTGCCAGATGGGGTCGTCCGCTAGCTGCGGCGCATCGTCTTGCTCTTGCAACCATCTGAGTTGCTTTGTCGCACGCTGGCCAAATGATGGCGGTGCAATGATCGCCTTGACCGCAACGACACGTGCTTCGTCTATTCGGCCCTGCCGAACGTACTGTGCCCACAGGAGGCAGAGCGCATCCGTGTACTCAGGGAGCACGTCAAGTGCCTGCTCCAAGAGCGCGACGGCGTCATCTACAGCTTGCGACTGAACCCTCTGCTTTGCCTCGAAGAAAAGCGCGCGTGGAGAACGCGCATCCTCTTCAAGCGAGGGCGGTTCGGGGTATTCGTCCTCCGCGTCTTTGAATGCATCCAAAAAGGAGGACAGCGATGAATACGTCGGCTGAATCTGCCACGAATCGTGCCATGTCTCGACCACAAGCGGCTCGCGTGCTTCCAACCCGATGGGCCAGTAGAGGCCAAATGAATCGCCGTTGCCGAGTGCTCCCTCTGTAAAGGGGCGGAATCCCAACGGCGGATAGGGCGTTTTGTAGCGCCATTCGCAGTCAACGCTTATCTCTGAAACTTGCGGAGGAAGAAACATGAAATTGAGGGACGATGGTTGCTTCAAGTTGGCTGCATCGGGGTCCACTGTGGCGTGGCTTTGACTGTCTGCTTGTGGTCGTCAGTTGCCGATGGAAGGGGCACTCCATTCTGGTCGAAGCCCTAGCGCAAACTCATCTCGCACCTTCTTCAGCGACGGCTCCCACCCCGTGGTGGCCTCGACCTCGCCAACGCACCCCCAGCAGTCGCCGCCGCAGTCCACTGACAGAGGGTCGTCCTTTCGTTCAAGCAAACGCCCACAAATCTGGCATTTCATAGGCCGGTTGTGGTCAGTCGTGTGGTCAGTGCGCATGTGCTTCGGAATTCAGGTGCGAGCGTGCGTCTCTGGCCGTGACCAATCGAATCGTCAGCGGGACATACCTGACGACGGCCCTTCACAAAGCCGCCGCGCACCCCTCAGGCTTGAACACCCGCGTTGTCGAACCCGGAAACTTCTCAAGCTTGGCCGCTGGCCGCGACGGGCGAGGGACCAACTCTCCGCCGCAGTTCGGGCACGTACCCGCAAGGCGTTGATTCGCGCAATCACTGCAGAACGTGCACTCGAAAGAACAGATACGGGCATCGGCCGAATCCGGCGGCAAGTCTCGGTCGCAGCATTCACACCCGGGGCGCATTTGGAGCATGGCGAAACCTCAGAGAGCGTTTTGTCAGTTGAGCTTAAACGAAGGCAAGGCGGCCGATGGCGGAATTCAGTCCGTCGAGCCAACGGGCCCGAGTGCAAGGCTCATCGGCTGCACCATCAGATGCGAGTGTTCCCGCAGCGGCTCCAACGCACCATCGGGCCGGAAGCCGCACGCCGTGTACAGGCGCATCGCGGGCGTGTCCGCGACAGTGACACCCAGGCCCACGCGCTTCATCCCTGCGCGCGCAGCCCAGGAAACCGCCGCTTCGAGTAAAGCGCGACCGGCTCCCATTCCTCGCGATGCAGGATCAACCCACATCTGGAAAAGGTCGGCGACAGCCGGCTCATCGTTGGACAACTTGCACCAGATGAGACCGCAGGCGTCGTTGCGGTTGAACGCGAAAAGCACGCGATCTTTCCCGGACGAAGTCGCCGCGGCAATGCGGGCGGACCACATCGCATCGGTTCTCGTGGCCTCCGCCTCGTACGTGCTTCCGAAGGCGTCCGGGGAGTCGAGCAAGGCCCGCAGGCGCAGGTCTCGATAGGTCTTCCATTCGTCGGGTTGTGCTGGTTGCACCGAGATCAAGTCATCACCTTCGGGTTAAGGGTTATGTGTGGGCCGAACGCTGCCTCTCGGCCTGCTTCATCGATGTGAGCCAATCGGGTGGCGAGCCAGAAAGCAATGCGTGTCGTTGGCGCTCTCGTGAACGAACCCGTGGCGCCCGTACAGCGCGCCAACTGGGTTCCACTTCAGATGCTCCAGCCGCACTGCCTGTTTGTCGTGGTCCGCTTGGGCCAGCAGCTGGCGAAGCACCGCTGAACCGATGCCGGCGCGCTGGAAATCCGGCAAGACGTAGAACTCACCGATCCGGCGGTGACCATCGACCTCCCATGTGGCGATCGTGCCGACCGGTGTGCCGCCCTTGAGGATGACCGACCACGGGCGCTCCTGCCATCGGCTCTGGTGCAGGTTCCGCTGGAAATCGTCATCCCATCCCCATCGCGCTGCCACGTAGGGGCCGAGCGCCTGTCGCTTGGCATCGAACGCAAATTCGAAATCCGAGTCGAGGGCGGTGCGCAAGGTGGGGGTCATGGGCGGTCGTTCGTTCTCGTTCACCACCGGATGTCGCGACGCATGCGCTTCAAGCGGCTGCTCATGATCCACGCAACCACCGGCCCGATCACCATCCCAGCCAGGCAGCTCCACACAACGACATGGCTCCTGAGTTCGAGCAGCCAGGTGAGCATCGGGTACTGAGCGGCCACGGCGTCCGGAAAGCTCCACCAATAGGAAGAGCCGCGGCTGGAGCCCGTGCGATGCTTGGTGCCGTCGAGCCAGTAGGCGGCCAACGGTGCAAGGCCCAGATAGGCAAACATCGCCGCCCAGGGCCCGAGCACGATGGCGCCCAGGAAGGCGTCGATGAAACGGGTGCGCATCGATTTACCGCTCACGCACGCGCCGCCAGATCAGGTCCGCCGCCTCGCTAGTACTCACCAGCGCCGAGTCGATGACCAGGCGGCTTGTGCCCCAGGCCTCGTAGTCATGCCGAAGCACAGCCTCCCAGCTCGGCAACGCAAAGCCCGCAATGTCGGCTTCCCGGTTCTCCACGCGCCTGCGATGCTCAACGACGTCAGAGCACACGACCTCGATCTCCACCAGATGCGATGACGTCTCTGCCGCCACGGCCCGCCACGCCTCACGCGTGACCGGCAGCGGGTTGACGCAATCAGCAACCACGGACATGCCGAGCGCAAGGTTGGAGCGGGCCAGCGCGTAGGCCACGACATAGCCCGCCGGGCCCACGTCGTCAGCGCTCCCACTCGCGGTCTTCAGCGCATGCTCGATGGCGTCGATGCGCAGGTACACCGACGGGGCACGCGCCACGAGTTCGCGCGCGATGGTGGTTTTGCCTGTGCCTGGCAGTCCGCTCAGGACAATCAGCGTTCGATGTTCCGAAGTCGATCTCATGGAAGGGGATGGCGTCTGCGAAGGGCTGTTCGTCGGTGATCGTACCCACCATTCGTTCATGCGGGCCCGTCGATTCGTCAGATCAGCGGCACGGTCGCTTCCTTCAGAACCCGCAGCACGAAATGCGACTTGCTGTGGCGAATGCCGGGAATCTTGTAGAGCTTCTCGCGCAGCAGCCGCTCGTAGTCGCGCGTGTCGCGCACGGCGATGCGGATGTAGTAGTCGTAGTCGCCCGACACCAGGTAGGCCTCCTGGATCTCGGGAATGGTGGCGAGGGTGCGGCCGAAGTCGTACAGGGTTTCGTCGGTGTGGCTCTCGAGGGTGACCTGCACGATCACCGAATCGTGGTAGCCCAGCTTGGCCGGGTCGACGTCGACGGTGTAGCGCTTGATGACGCCCGAGGCCTCGAGTTTCTTGATGCGCGTCCAGCAGCTGGTGGGCGACAGGCCGACCTCGTTGCCGATCTCCTGCAGGGTCTTGCGCGAGTCGAGCAGCAGCACCCGCAGGATCGCCAGATCGGTCTTGTCGAAAGATCCTTCGCTGTCTGTCGATGTTTGGCGATTGGTTTTCATGTTTCGAGCTTAAACAGCCAAAAGAAAGAAGCAAATTCTGCCTCAAGAGCGGAAGAATTGACGGCATGCGACTGCTCGACCTTCCCCCCACATCCTCGCCCTCCCTCTCGCCGGCCATGCCCGAGACCCCACCCCGCGTGCGCAACGGCGCCGAGGCGCTGCTCGACACGCTGGTCGAGTGCGGCGTCGACACGATCTTCGGCTACCCCGGCGGCGCGGCGCTGCCGCTGTACGACGCGCTGCACGGCGAACCCCGGCTGCGCCATGTGCTGGTGCGCCACGAACAGGCGGCGGTGCACGCGGCCGAGGGCTATGCGCGCAGCACGGGCCGCGTCGGCGTGGTGCTGGTCACGTCGGGGCCGGGCGTGGGCAACACGATCACGGGGCTGCTCGACGCGATGAGCGATTCGGTGCCGGTGCTGTGCATCAGCGGGCAGGTGTCGACGGCGGTGATCGGCACGCAGGCTTTCCAGGAAAGCGATGCGCTGGGCATGTCGCGCCCGGTGACCAAGTGGAACCGCCAGGTGCGCGCGGCCGACGATGTGCCCGCGCTGGTGCGCCGCGCACTCGACATCGCCACCACCGGCCGCCCCGGCCCAGTGCTGCTCGACGTGCCGAAGGACATCCAGCTCATGCGCCTCTCGCACGGCGCCGCGCCGGCCCCGCTGCGCGCGCTGCGCACGGGCCGCGCGCCGCTGCCGCCGCGGGCGATGCTGCAGCGCGCCGCCGACCTGATCTCGACCGCGCGCCGGCCGGTGCTCTACGGCGGCGGCGGGCTCATCAACTCGGGGCCGGCGGCCTGCGAGGCGTTCACGCAGCTGGTGCATCGGCTGCACGCGCCATGCACGCTCACGCTGATGGGGCTGGGCGCGTTCCCCGCGTCTGACCCGAAGTTCGTCGGCATGCTGGGCATGCACGGCATGCTCGAAGCCAACCTGGCGATGCACGAGGCCGACCTGGTGGTGTGCGTGGGCGCGCGTTTCGACGACCGCGTGACGGGCAAGCTCGACGAGTTCTGCCCGCACGCCCGCAAGATCCACATCGACATCGACCCCGGCAGCATCAACAAGGTGGTGCACGTCGACGTGCCGATGGTGGGCGACTGCGGCGCCATCGTCGAAGCGCTGTTGGGGCTGCTGCCCGACGAGTTTGCGCCCGAGCGGCTGGCGCCGTGGTGGGCGCGCATCGAGCGCTGGCGCGCCGAAGACTGCCTGGCCTTCACGCCGTCGCCCGAGGAGATCCTGCCGCAGCAGCTCATGTCGTCGCTGCAACGCGCCATCGCGGGCCGCGATGCGATCGTCTCGACCGACGTGGGCCAGCACCAGATGTGGGCCGCGCAGTACCTGCGCTTCGACAGCCCGCGCCACTGGCTCACCTCGGGCGGCGCCGGCACCATGGGCTACGGGCTGCCCGCAGCCATCGGTGCGCAGATCGGCCACCCCGACGCGCTCACGGTGTGCGTGAGCGGCGACGCGTCGGTGCTGATGAACATCCAGGAGCTGTCGACTGCCATGCAGCATCGCACCCCGGTGAAGCTGGTGCTGAGCAACAACGGCTATATGGGCATGGTGCGCCAGTGGCAGGAGCTGAACCACGGCAACCGCCTGAGCCACAGCTGGAACGAGGCGCTGCCCGACTTCGTGGCGTTGGCCAAGGCTTTCGGCTGGGGCGCGCGGCGGGTGTCGGACCCGGCGGAGCTGGAAGAGGCGCTGGCCGAATGCCTGGAGAGCGAGGGGCCGTTCTTTCTGGACGTGCAGGTGGCGGCGCAGGAGAACTGCTTCCCGATGATGCCGTCGGGGTGTGGGCATCACCGGGTGATGCTGGCGAAGGACAGGTGGTACGAAGAAGAACGCTGAGCGCCGGTCCTCGCACTCGCTCACATCATGAGTGCCCGTCCACCCGCATCTGGAACAGGAAGTAGGGCGGAATGCACGCCCCGCGTCCTTCGGGTTGGCCTTCGGCTTGCGCGCAGATGTAGTCCTCGCGGCAAGGCTGTTGCGCCGAGCAGCTGCGCAGGTTGCCGGGCCGCGTGTGCTTGCTCAGGCAATCCCCGAAGGGTTGCTTGGCTGCCAGGCACTGGTTGAAGTCGCTGAGGATGGCGATGCCACCGCAGGTGCCGTTCGGGTCCTTCGGATCGCAGCGGCCCGAGCACATGCCGCCGGGGAAGCCGACCGAGGTTTTCTCGCAGACCGAATCCGCGCCTTCGCAGGTCGTGGCGGCGGTGCGCGGCAGCTTCTGTGCGCGGTCGCGCCACGGGTCGGCCGAGGCGGTGATGCGCGTGGGCTCGCAGCTGGCGCCGACGGTGGCTTTGTCGGACGTGGCGTTCGCATCGTCCGGCGAGGCCAGCGGGCGGAACGGGTCGGGCACGGGCGTCGTCAACGCGGCCTTCACATAGTGTTCGCGCCGCGCCAACTCATCCTGCAGGTGCGGCGAGTGCGGCAGCGCGAGCGCGTTGCCGGTCGTGAAGGTGCGCGAGGCGCCGCGCCGGTCCACGCCCAACAGATGAAAGCCCGCGACCGCGCGGCTCTGGTGACAGCCCGCGCAGCTCAGGTCGTCGAGTCGGCGCAGCACGGCCTGCGGGGACTGCAGCGTGCGGCTGCCGGGCACGGGCTGCCAGTCGCCGGGTGCGAACAGCTGTTCGAAGGGGCGGTTCGCCAGGCGCTCGAGGCCGCGCGGCGCGACGGAGACCGACTCGGTCGCCAGGAAGCGATCGGGGATGCGCACGGTGGCGCTGTCGAGCGCGCGCAGCGTGTCGGGCTGTTGCAGCCATTGCAGCAGCGCCTTGCGCAGCGGGGCGTCGGCCTTGAGCTTCGCGACGTCGGGCGTGTTCTCGAGCGGGCCTGCGTCGAAGCGCTGCGTGCCCGCGTTCCAGCGGAAGGCGCGCAGCAGGTACTCGGCATGGCCGCCGAGGTCGGGCCGCACGGCCGAGGGCCAGCGCACGCTCTGCAGGTTGGTCGTCACCTGCGCGATGCGGGCCTGCGCGAGCCGCGGCGGCGCGAGCGGGCCGTCGGCCGACACGAGCCAGCGGCCGAGGGCTTCGTCCTTCATGGCTGCCTGCGGCGGTTGCCAACGCCGCGCCGCGCTGGCGCAGCTGCCGTCGGCATCGGGCGCATCGCCGCGCAGCTCGACGGCGACGGTCATCGGCAGGCGCGACTGCATCGCGGCCGAGCGGTAGGCCAGGCGGTACACGAGCCGCGTCTCGCCGCAGGCGCCGGGCTGGAACGGACGGCGGTCCATGCGGTTGGCCACGCCGACCAGCTCGAAGAAGGCGTCGGGGCTGGCGAGCCAGCGCGCGTCGAAGATCCGGTGCGGGTAGCGCGCGATGCCGACGCCGGCCTGCGGGTCGCGGCGTTGCAGGGCGGCGAGGCTGGTCTTCAGTGGGTCGGCAATCGACTGCCAGGCGGGCGAGCGTGCGAGTGCCTGGTTGGTGGCGGTACCGCTGGCCGCAGAGGGCACGTCGAACCAGCGGCCGAAACCGGCGCCGGCTTTCTCGGTGGCCTGCAGCGCGACAGGCGAGGTGACGAGCAGCACCGGGTCGGCTGCGTGGGCGAGGGAGGACGCGAGCGCGAGGCCGGCGGTCAGAAGGTGAAGTAGGCGTGGCACGCGGACGATTGTGCCGCTGCGATTCAGCCCGCCACCGTCAACGCCATCTGCTGCCGCATGAGCTCGGCCACGGCCACGCCCTGCGGATCGCCCAGCCGTTCCAGCGCGGCGATCACGCCCTTGCGGTCGTCTTCCGAGCGGTCCTGGTTGAGCTTGAACTTGCCTTCGAGCACGCGCACGGGAATCTCGACCGCCGCGATCATGTCCAGGCGCGGCGCCACGAAGTCGAAGGGCATGGTGTCGAAGTCCCAGTTGCCGCCCAGCGGCGTGTCGTAGAGCGCGACGGTGCGGCGCAGCACGGCATGGATGGCCATGCGTTCCTCGATCACGCGGGGCGTGCCGCGCGCGTGGATCGCGGTGTAGTTCCAGGTCGGGAAGGTGCTCTGCTTCACGTACCAGCTGGGCGTGACGAAGGCATGTGGCCCCTGGAAGATGGCGAGCACCTCGGCGCCCGCGCGCAGTTCGTCGAACTGCGGGTTCTTCTTCGACAGGTGCGTGGTGAGCAGGCCGGGGCCGTCGTCCTGCGCGTCGAGCAGGAAGGGCAGGTGCGTGGCGCTGGCGCTGGCGCCGGACGGACCCACGGTGATGAGCGTGCCGAAGCTCCACGCGCGGATGCCGGCGTGCAGCGTCGCGAGGTCGTCTTCGATGTACGGCTTGGGCGTGTACATGGCGAGGGCTTCAGCGCGCGGCCAGCGCGTGCATCCAGCGGGCGGCATCGTCGAAGGCGCGGCCGGCCACGTCGGCGATGGACACGGCTTCAAGAAAGCCGTGGATCGTGCCCGGGTAGAGCACGTCGGTCACGGCCACGCCGGCTTCGCGCAGCCGCGCGGCCATGAGCACGCTGTCGTCGTGCAGTGGGTCGCACTCGGTGATCGCCAGGCACGCGGGCGGCAGGCCCTCGAGCCGCGCCGTGAGGCTGGCCAGGCGCGGATCGCGAAAGTCTTCGGGCCGGCGCAGGTACAGGCCGTAGAACCACACCATCATGTGCAGCGACAGGCCGTACTCGCCCGCGCCGTAGCGCACCACCGACTCGCGGTACAGCTCGGTGCTGTAGGCGCCGTAGTTCAGCAGCATGCCCAGCGGCAGCGCCTCGCCCGCGTCGCGCAGCACGAGGCAGGCGCCCACCGACAGGTTGGCGCCCGCCGAGTCGCCGCCGATGAAGAGCTGCGCAGGATCGATGTCGAGCGCGCCTGCGTTGGCCGCGAGCCAGCGCATCACGTCGACGCACTCGTCGTGCGGCTGCGGAAACTGCGCTTCAGGCGCCCGCGTGTAGTCGATGCCGATGACGGCGATGCCCGCGCGGCCCGCGTACTCGCGCATCACGCGGTCGTGGGTGTCGAGGCTGAACAGCACGAAGCCGCCGCCGTGGATGTAGACGAGTGCGCCCTGCAGCCTGCGGTGCTGCGGATAGTGCACGCGGATGCGCACGTTGCCGTGGCGCGTGGGCACCTGCTGTTCGACGGTGCGCGCCATCGTCGGGCCGCCTTCGGTCCACGGGGCGCGCACCTTCTCGGCGTTGGCGCGGCCTTCGGCAATCGGGATGGTGTGGCGCTTCGGGTAGCGGCCGCCCTCGGCCGCCATGAGGCGCATGAACTCGACGATCTGCGGATCGAGCGGGGGCGGGGCGGTGGGGTTCAGCCAGGTGGCTGGCAAAGGAGCGGCGGTCACGCAAACACTTTCTCGGGAGGGCAGGAGACAGAATCGGCCAGCGACGCGAGCGGCCGTGGCGTGGCCGCCAGCAGCGCCTGCGTGTAGGCATGGCTCGGCTGGTCGAACACGGCGTCGCGCGGGCCTTGCTCGACGATGCGGCCACGCTCCATCACGACGACGCGGTCGGCGATCTGCTCGACGGCCGCGAGGTCGTGGCTGATGAAGAGGCACGCAAAGCCGTGGTGGGCCTGCAGGCTTTGGAACAGGCGCAGCACCTGCGCCTGGATGGTCATGTCGAGCGCGGACACGGGCTCGTCGGCCACCACGAAGGCGGGCCGGCGCACCAGCGCGCGCGCAATCGCCACGCGCTGGCGCTGGCCGCCCGAGAGCTCGTGCGGGTAGCGCGCGCCCAGGCCGTCCAGGCCGACTTCGTCGAGCGTCTCGTGCACGCGCTTTCCGCGCGCGGCGGCATCGAGCGCGGGCAGGTGGCGCAGCGGCTCGGCCACGATCTCCTGCACGCGCATGCGCGGGTCGAGCGACGAGAACGGGTCTTGAAACACGAGCTGGCAGGCGAGCCGGAAGCGGTGCAGCGCGGCGCGGTCGGCGCTGCGCACGTCGTCGCCGCGAAACAGGATCTGCCCCGCGTGCGACGGCGCGAGCCGCAGGATGGCGCGGCCCAGCGTGGTCTTGCCCGAGCCGCTGCCGCCCACCAGCGCGACCATCTCGCCGGGGTGGATGTCCAGGTCGAGCCGGTCGATGACCTGCACCGGTGCATGGCGCTTGAAGAAGCCGGCGCGCGCGCCGGGGTAGCTCACGCACAGGCCGCGCACCTGCACCAGCGGCTGCTGCGGCGCGGCCGGGGCCGGCTTCGCGGCCTGGCGGCGTGGCAGGGCGTCGACCAGCTTGCGGGTGTAGGGCTGCTTCGGGTCGACCAGGATGGCGGGCACGTCGCCCGTCTCCACGAGCTTGCCTTTTTCCAGCACGATGGCGCGTTGCGCGTAGCGCCCGACCAGCCCGAGGTTGTGCGTGATGAGCAGCACGGCCGTGCCCTGGTCTTTCGCGAGGCCGACCATGAGGTCGAGCACTTCGCGCTGGCTCAGCGTGTCGAGCGCGGTGGTCGGCTCGTCGGCGATCAGCAGGCGGGGCTTGAGCAGCATCACGCTGGCCAGCATGATGCGCTGGCGCATGCCGCCCGAGAACTCGTGCGGGTAGGCGTGCAGGCAGCGCTCGGGGTCGGCGATCTGCACGCGGTGCAGCATGTCGAGGCAGCGCGCGCGAATCTCGGCGGCCGACAGCTTCGTGTGCATGCGCAGGCCCTCGGCCATCTGCTCGCCGATGCGGTGCACCGGGTTGAGCGAGACCATCGGCTCCTGGAACACCATGCCGATGCCGGGCCCGCGGATGGGGCGCATGGCCTTCACGTCGCGGGTGCTCAGGTCTTCGCCGTCGAACACGATCTGCCCGCCGCTTTGCGCGATGCCGGGCGGCAGCAGCTGCAGGATGGCGCGCGCGGCCATGGTCTTGCCGCTGCCCGATTCGCCCACCACGGCAAGGAACTCGCCAGGGCGCACGTCGAACGAGAGGTCGTGCACCAGCGTCTGGGCGCCGCCGTGCAGGTCGATCTTCAGGTGCCGCACGGAAAGCACGGGCGCTGCGGAAGAGGTGGGATGGGTCATGACTTCTCCGTGCGCGGGTCGAGCCGGTCGCGCAGCGATTCGCCCAGGAGGTTGATACCCAGCAGCGTGAGCGCGATGCACAGGCCCGGCACCAGGCACAGCCACACGGCCGAGGCCATGTAGGGACGTGCGCTGGAGAGCATGTTGCCCCAGGTGGGCGCGGGCGGCGGCACGCCCAGGCCGAGGAAGCTCAGGGCGCTTTCCGACAGCAGCACCCAGCCGAACATGCTGGTGGCCAGCACCGCGACGGGCGCCACGCAGTTGGGCAGGATGTGGCGCCACATGGTGTAGATCTCGCCGTTGCCGATCATGCGCGAGGCCTCGACGTACTCGCGCTCGCGCAGCGACAGCACGGTGCCACGCACCACGCGCACCACCGAGGGCGCATACGCCATGCTCAGCGCGAGCACGATGCCCCACTGGTTGGCGCCCACGATCACCATCACGCCCAGCGCCAGCAGCAGGCCCGGAAAGGCCAGCAGCGTGTCGTTGAAGGCCATGAGCACGCGGTCGGTCCAGCCGCGCACGAAGCCGGCGAGCACGCCCACCACGAGGCCGACGGCGGTGGCCAGCGCCACCGTGAGCAGCGCGATGAGGCAGCTGGTGGAGGCCGCGCGCATGGCGCGGCTGGCCACGTCGCGCCCGAACTCGTCGGTGCCCAGCCAGTGCGCGGCCGACGGCGGCTGCAGCTTGCCGCGCAGGTCGATGCCCAGCGGGTTGTAGGGCGTCCACAGCGCGGCCACCAGCGCCAGGACCAGCAGCACGCCGATGAGCACGCCGCCCACGAGGGTATGGGTCTTGAGCTTTTTCACTGCACCGACACCCGGGGATCGAAGAGGGGATAGCACATGTCCACGATCAGGTTGATGACCACGTAGATGCAGGCCGTGAACAGCAGGCAGCCCTGCAGCACCGGGTAGTCGCGCGCGAAGATCGAATCGATCATCAGGCGGCCCAGGCCGGGCAGGGTGAACACCGTTTCGAGCACCGCGATGCCGCTCAGCAGATGGCCCAGGATGAGGCCGATCATGGTAAGCGTGGGGTTGAAGGCGTTGGGCAGCACGTGGCGGCGCAGCACCTGCGACTCGGGCACACCCTTGGCGCGCGCATGCGTCACGTACTCGAGCCGCAGCACCTCGATGGTGCTGGCGCGCGACATGCGCGTGAGCACGCCGGTCTCGACCAGCACCAGCGTGACGATCGGCAGGATCACGTACATCAGGCCCTGCGAGAAGTCTTCCGACATGGGCACGTAGCCCACCACCGGCAGCCAGTGCAGGTACTGGCCGAAGAACATCAACAGCAGCAGGCCGAGCCAGAAGCTCGGCACCGAGAGCATCAGCGTGGCCGCGCCGATGATGGCGAGGTCGGTCGGCCGGTCCTTGCGCCAGGCGGCGACGAGGCCGGCGGGCACGGCGATCAGCGAGGCCAGCGCCACGGCGGTGAGCACGATCACGGCGCTCACGTGAAAGCGCTCCCAGATCAGCGGCAGCACGGCCAGGCCGTTGGTGGTCGACACGCCCAGGTCGCCGGTGAGCGCGTGGCGCAGCCACACGACGTACTGGGTGACCAGGGGCTGGTCCAGCCCCATCTGCTGGCGGGCGAGTTCGAGCTGCGCGGGGTCGGCGCCTTCGCCGAGCATGAGCTGCACCGGGTCGCCCGGAATCAGCCGCATGAGCGTGAAGACGGCAATCGACACCAGCAGCAGCGTCGGGACCGTCATGGCGATCCGGCGCAAGAGGTAGGCAAGCATGGCGGCGGCGCCCCGTCAGCCGCGCGCGTCGAGCCGGACGTTCCAGAACCGGGGCTTGGCCGGCGCCCAGCCCTTGAAGCCGGTCACGCTCTTGCGCATGGCGGTGGCGTCGCTGGCGTTGAAGAGCACGACCATCGGCACGTCCTGCAGCATCTGCTTGTGCAGCTCGTCGAACAGCACCTGGCGGCGCGCCTTGTCGCGCGAGACCATGCTCTCGGTGAGCCGGGTCTGCGCGGCGGCGTTGTCCCACACCTTGCGCGGCTGCGCGGCCTTGTCGCCGGTGACCATCTCGTAGTTGAGCGAGGGGTCGATGCGCGCCGAGTACACGAAGGCCATGCTCTGGTACTGGCCCTTGGTGTAGCGGTCGAGCTGCGTGGCCCAGTCGAGCACTTCGAGTTCGATGTTGATGCCGGCCTCGGAGGCCATGGCCTGCACCAGCACGGCGGCCGAGTACAGCGCCTCGTAGCGTTTGTTGGCGACGAGCTTGATCGGCTGGCCGCGGTAGCCGGCTTCGGCCAGCAGCTTCTTGGCACCGGCGATGTCGCGCTTGTAGCCGCCGGTCTGCACGGGGCTGTAGAACGGGCTGGACGAAGGCACGACCGAGTTGTTGACGGCCGACAGGCCCTCGGTGACCGACTTGGCGATCTCGGGCGTGTCCAGCGCCAGTGCCAGCGCGCGGCGGATGCGCACGTCCTTCAGCAGCGGGTCGGTGGTCTGCAGCAGCAGCGCCACCATGGTCATCACCGGCGTGGTGTCGACGCGCACGTCGCTGCGCCCGCGCATCTCGACCACGTCGGCGGGGCTGGGGCTGATGAAGGCGTCGATGCCGCCGCTGTACAGCGCCGCCTTGGCGGCGGCCGAGTCGGGGATGACGACGAAGCGCAGGTTCTCGATCTCGGCCTTCTTGCCGCCCGTGAGGCCGTCGCGCGCCTCGGGGCGCGAGCTGTAGCCGTCGAAGCGCGTGAGCTCGATGTACTGGCCGCGTTTCCACTCCTTGATCTTGTAGGGGCCGGTGCCCACGGGCTCCTTCCACTGGCCGTCGGCGCCGAGCGAGCTGCGGTGCACGATGGCGGCGCCGCCGCAGTCGGGGCGCGCCATCATGGTGAGGAACAGCGCACTCGGGCGCTCGATCTTGAACACCACCGTCTTCGGCGTGGGCGCTTCCACCGCGAGCACCTTGGTCATGCCCTTGCCGTCGAACTCGGGCAGGCAGCGCCAGCCGCTGGTGGGCTTGAGGTAGCGCTGCCAGCTCCACACCACGTCGTCGGCCGTGAGCACCGCGCCGTTCTGGAACTTCACGCCGTCGCGCAGCGTGAAGGTGTAGGTCAGGCCGTCGGCCGAGGTGTCGACCTTGCTCGCGAGCATCGGGCCGACCGAGGTGTCTTCGCGCAGCGCGACCAGGCCTTCGACCACGTGGATGAGCACGTTGTCGGTGTTGTCGTCGCGGTTGCCGCCGGGGTCGGTGGAGCGGATGTCGGAGTTGATCTGGATCCGCATCGTCTGGCTGGCCGGGGCCTGGGCGAAGGCCGCGCTGGCGGCCAGGCCGAGGCCGAGGACCAGCGCGGCGGCGGTGCGCGCAGCGGGAGGGAGGGAC